>JAEDKS010000202.1 GCA_016295665.1 Clostridia bacterium | reverse complement strand
GTGCAGAAGGATGCCCATCAGTGGGGCGAGGCGGGCAGCGACAACGCCGCCAGCGACACCGTGAAGGTGGAGCTTGCCAGCGCCATCATCTACAATGAAGCGGGCGCCGGTGCCCGTGACCGCGATCAGGTGGTCGCGAAGAACGCCATGGACGACGTGACCGCCGGTGACGGCAACATGGTCGAGGGCTATCTGTCCCGCAGCGACATCGCGGGCGACATGAAGCAGATCATGGCCCATGCCTCCGACGAGGAAGCCAACGAGACCGTGACCGACGCCATCGAGGCGGTGCTGGCCCTGACCGACGACGCCAGCATCGAGTACACCTTCGAGACCTTCCTGAACGGCGAAAAGACCACCGTGACCGAGACCCTGTATGCTCACGGCAACAACATGATGCCCTATGCCGAGACCACGCCCGACGGCACCCCGGTCAGCGAGATCGTGGATCCGGCGTGGGACATGGTCTACTACGTGGTTGAAGGTGAAAAGACCGAGAACGGCAACCCCGTGGTCACCGCTGAGAAGCCCGACGGCGCGTATCATGTGTTGACCGTGCAGGATCTGGCGGGCGTGGACATCTACACCGAGGAGGGCCTGGCGCTGTTCGACATGCTGGCCTCCATGACCTCCATCGACGAGGCGATTGAGATTCAGGGCAACTCCGGCTGGAACGTGAGCGCGGTGCCCTCCGTGAACAAGCCCGCCCAGAAGGCCCAGGACGGCCCCGGCGAGCCTGCCAACGGCACCTTTGCCGGCGCAACCTGGTTCCCCTGCGCGGTGACCATCGCGGCGACCTGGAACAACGACCTGGCCTATGCCGAGGGCGTGGCCTATGGTCATCAGGCGATTCTGGCGGGCGTGGGCTGCGCCTATGCCCCGGCCATGAACATCCATCGCAGCCCCTTCGGCGGACGCAACTTTGAGTATTACTCCGAGGACGGCTTCATCTCCGGTCACATCGGCGGCAGCGCGGCGGCGGGCATCCAGTCCACCGGCACCAACGTGTTCATCAAGCACGCGGCCCTGAACGACGGCGACACCAACCGTGGCGGCAACACCACCTGGGCCAACGAGCAGGCCATCCGCGAAATCTACCTCAAGACCTACGAGATCTCCTGCGAGGACTACGGCGCCAACGGCATGATGGGTTCCCTGAACCGCATCGGCATGAGCTGGTTCCACTACGGCATGTACAAGACCATCATGCGTGACGAGTGGGGCTGGCAGGGCATGCTGATCACCGACGGCGACGGCATGGGCGGCGACGCCTACAACACCCCCGTGGCGATGCTGAGCATCGAGGGCAGCATGCTGTCCCGCAGCCTGTACATTGACGCTCGCGCCACCGTGGCTGCCTACGGCGACGCCACCGAGTACGTCTACGGTCGCTACTGCCTGCACAACATCATGCGCAACGCCCTGTATCAGTACGCCAGCACGCTGGACGCCGCTGAGTAAGGGAGAGGGGACTGCGCGGCGGGCCTTCGGGCTCACCGCGCAGTCTCTGCCGGAAAAGGAGCATCAACCATGAAGAAATGGATGTCCATCCTGCTGCTGTGCACCCTGGTGGTCTCCTGCCTCGGCGTCTCCGCCCGGGCGGAGCAGGTGGCGGCAGCGCCCAGTGACTTTGTCTTTGATACGGAAACGGGCGAGTTTTCCTTCACAGCCAACGACCCCGGCATCGGCTACTACTTTGTCCGCGTGTATTCCGCGTCCTCCGGCGAGGAGGCAGCGGAGTACACCGCCTCCTCCAAGCGCATCAACGGCGGCAGGACGGGTACCGTCACCGGCAAGGTGAGCCTGGACAGCATCGGCTGGGGCCCCTACCACATCAAGCTGATCTCCTCCGCCGCGGCGGGAACCGGCATCCTGAGCCCCGAGCCCGTGGTGCTGGAGGCCTTCTACGGCGTGGGCGGCACCCTGGAGCGCCCGGAGGCCATGGCCCTCTACGGCGGCGACCGGGTGCAGATCGTGCTGGACTGGTGGACGCTCTGCGACTACCTGGGCCTCAACTACATGCCGCAGGTGAAGATCACCTTCTGGGCGGACGCGGAGTGCACCCGGGAGCAGTACAGCGACATCATCAGCACCGTTGACCTGCTGGGAACCCTGGGCATGAACCCGCCCGGCATCGAGTACATCTGGGGCTACAGCCAGATCGAGGGCACGGGCTGGATGTACGAGACCAACAAGAAGGAGGGCGAGGAGGCGGAGACCGCCGCCGAGCCGCAGGGCCCCGGTCCCATGATGGGCCGCAGCGGCACCACCATGGCCTTCACCAACGACATCTACACCTACACCGTGAGCGAGCAGCTCCCCGCCGGCACCTGGTACGTGACGGTACAGGCCCTCTCCGGGGACGCGGAGCTGCAGGATTCCCGGCAGTCCTCCGCCATGGAGATCGTCCTGACGGAAACGCCCGCCGCTCCGGATTTCTCGGATGAGTACAGCGTAGCCAAGACCTCGCTGTGGAAGGATCCCCAGCAGATGGACATGCCCGGCGCCAATCCCTTCCAGGTGCCGGAGCGGGTGGACCTTCCCGACAGCCAGGAGACCGGCGCAATCCTTCGCTGATTGCCCGTCTCCTCCCGACAGAACGGAAAGGAGAGAATCCTGATGAAAAAACTGATCGCCCTGCTGCTGGCCCTGCTGTGTCTGGGTCTGTGCGCCACGGCGGGAGCCGAGGAGCTGAAGGCCCCCTCGGACTTTGCCTTCGATCCCGCCACGGGCGAGATCACCTTCGTTTCCAACGATGACAACGCCGGCTACTACTTCGTCCGCGTCTATCCCGTGGTGGGCGGCGAGGAGGCGGCGGCCTATGTGTCCTCCTCCAAGCGCATCAACGCCGGCAAGAGCGGCGAAAAGACCGGCAAGGTGGACGTGTCCACCATCGGCTGGGGCCAGTACCATGTGAAGCTGGTGACCTTTGCGGCCTCCGGCACGGACTACACGGCCCCCGCGCCCGTCATCCTGAACGCCTTCTACGGCGTGGGCGGCACCCTGGAGCGCCCGGAGATGATGGTGGTGGCGGATGGGAACACCGTGGAGGTGACCATCGACCGCTACACGCTCTCCGACTGGAAGAAGTTCCAGTACATGCCCACCGTCCGCTTCTCCCTCTATGCTGACGAGGCCTGCACCGAGCTGGTGGCCTCTCAGGAGGTGGCGACCAGCGAGCTGGTGATTGACAACCATCCCGCCGGCGGCTACATCTGGCCCTACAGCCTGACCGCCGGTCACATGAACCTGACCGCGGCGGGTGGCCCCGGCCCCGGCGGCGGTGCAGCGGAGCCCCAGAAGTACTGCCTCGTTCCCGAGGCCGCGCTGACGGTGGAGCAGCCCGGCACCTACTACGTGGCCATTCAGGCCGTTTCGGATGACGAGACGAAGATCGCCTCCTCCCAGGTCAGCGAGGTGAT
>JAEDKS010000201.1 GCA_016295665.1 Clostridia bacterium | reverse complement strand
AGAAGGACCTGAACCTGTCCGACACCGCCCGGCAGCTGTACATCCACCGCAACACGCTGGTGTACCGGCTGGACAAGGTGCAGCGCCAGACCGGACTCGACCTGCGCTCCTTTGACGACGCCGTGACCTTCAAAATCCTGATGGAGCTGAAGAAGTGCAGCGGCCCCGCCCTCAAGAGCAAATAACCCGGAGCGTTCCGCGAGATGGGCGCAATGAGAAAAGAGGTTTGTCATGAATAAGAAGCTGCTGCTGCTCGTTTCCCTGCTGCTGACCGCCTGCCTGGCAGCCGGCTGTGCCTATCTGCCCGTCGAGGGGCTGACCTCCATCGCCGGGGGCACCCAGGCGCAGGTGCAGCCCTCCGACGACGGCTCCACCGTCACCCTGACCCGCGAGCAGTATGAGCGCTATCAGCAGTTCGACGAGCTGCTGGAGCTCATCGACATCACGGAGGCCTACTACTATCAGGACGTGGATCTGGAGGGCATGCTGCAGGGCGCTGCCGCCGGGCTGCTCAGCGGCCTTGGCGATCCCTACACCTTCTACTACACCCCCGAGGAGTTCGCGGAGATGTGGGAGGACGATGAGGGCGAGTACGGCGGCGTTGGCATCCAGATCAGCTCCTCCTACCTGACCGGCATCTGCACCATCTCCCGCGTGTTTGAGAACAGCCCCGCCAGCGAGGCGGGCATCCATCGCGGCGACATCCTCTACCGGGTGGGCGAGGACCTCTATGTCAACGCCTACAACATCAACGACGCCGTGGAGGTGATGCGCGGCACCCCGGGCACCGACGTGGAGGTCACCTTCCTGCGGGACGGCGAGATGATGACCTACACCTTCACCCGCGCCCAGATTACCGTGAACCGGGTGGAGGCGGGCATGCTGGAGGACGGCATCGGCTACATCTGCCTCTACGAGTTCGCCGGTGACTGCGCCGCCCAGTTTGAAACAAAGTTCAACGACCTCCTTGCCAAGGGTGCCAGGGGCCTCATCATCGACCTGCGCGACAACCCCGGCGGCTGGGTGGAGGACGCCCGGAGCATCGCCGACCTGTTCACGGACGAGGGCGTGCTGTGCTATCTGGAGTACAACGACGGCTCCCGCCAGTACTACCGCACCTCCAACGGCAAGACGGAGCTGCCGCTGGTCATCCTGATGAACGAGTTCAGCGCCAGCGCCTCGGAGATTCTGGCGGGTTGCCTGAAGGATCGGGCTGATGCCACCATCGTGGGCGTGCAGAGCTACGGCAAGGGCATCGTCCAGAGCGTGATTCCGGTGGGCAAGGAGGGCGCGGGCATGCAGGTCACCATCGCCCAGTACTTCACCCCCAACGGCAACGCCGTGCACAAGATCGGCGTTGCGCCCGATGTGGAGATCACCCTCCCCGAGGGCGACAACGGCATGTACGAGTTCGGTGATCTGAACGACGTGCAGCTGGCCCGGGCGCTGGAGGTCATGCGGGAGAAGCTGGCAAAGTAAAGGACAGGGAGCGGGAAAGGCCCGCTCCCTTTTCCGTGGCGCGAAAAGGGGCGACGGCGCTGCCCGGCGCCCTCGCCCCGTCCCCATCCTCGGGGAAGCTCTGTGACTGTTCCGACTCAGTGGATGAAGATGTCGCCGCTGACGGTCTGCGCGGTGACCCGGATGAGGGAGCCCGGGCCCTCATCCCGGCAGCGGTTGTGCACGTCGCCGCTGATGCTCTTGAGCTGCGCGGTGACCGTGGCACCGTCCGGCGCCTCCAGATTCAGGTCGCCGCTGGTGCTCTTGAGGCTGACGAGCATGGGCACGGCCTCCTCGGGCTGGACGGTCAGGTCGCCGCTGACGGTGTTGGCGTTCACCTCGGCGGTCAGGCTGCTGATCTCCATGTCGCCGCTGGTGGTGTGCGCCTGCACCCGGTCGATGCGCCCCGCCACGGTCAGGTCGCCGCTGACGCTCTGCACGCTCAGCTGGCGGGCGTTCATCTTGACCTCCACGTCGCCGCTGCTGCTCAGCAGCTTGACCTCCGGCAGCATGACGTGCGCGGCAAGCTCGATGTCGAGGTTGCCGCTGACGGTCTGGGCCCGCAGACCGCCCACGCTGACCTGCGACAGGGTCAGGTCGCCGCTGGTGGTGTGCAGGTCGAGACGGGCCCCGGAATCCACGGGGAGCTGCACCCGCACGATGCCCGCGTCGCTGCTGACGATGGTGATGCTGCGCCGCATCATCCGGCCCACGTTCTTCATGAGGTTGGTGATGGAATCCGCGTCGAAGCGGAAGCCCTTGCCGTCCTCAAAGACGTAGAAGGAGGAACCCTTTCTGCCGCCGTTTTTGCCCGAATCGCCCCCGTCGTGCTGCGCGGCGGTGTCGCGGAAGATGCGCAGGCGCCCGTTCTGCGCCTCCGCCCGCAGGATGGGGGAGTCCAGCAGCGCCACATGAATCCGGTCGTCCGGGGAGGGCTCAAAGGTCACGTCCTCGCTGACCAGGCTCACCTCGATTTCCCGCGCCTCCTCGGGGCTGAAGGTCAGATGACGGTCGGGGGACGCGCTGTCCTCGTCCTCATCCGCGCTGCCGCCGGTTTGCCCCGCGGCGCCCGCGCGCTTGGGATAGGCGGACAGCACCTCCTCCATGCCCTTCAGGCTCTCGATGACCGCGCTGATGGCCTCGTCCTCGGTCAGGCCCCGGTTCACGCAGTCCTGGAAGCGCTCCTGACAGTTGCTCATCACCTCGTCCTTGATGGTCAGCAGCTCGTCGGTCAGCTCGTAGTCCTGGAACAAGATCTCCACAATGCGTGCAACAGTCGTGTTCATTTGATCCCCTCCAATAATTTGTCGATCAGGTAACGGGTTTCCTGCCACGCCTCGCAGTCCGCGAGCAGCTTTTCCGTTCCGGCGTCGGTGATGGCGTAGTAGCGCCGCCGGGCACCGCTCTGCTCATCGCCCCAGTAGGAGCGGATGTAGCCCGCGCTCTCCAGCCGCCGGAACGCGGTGTAGAGCGTGGCCTCCTTGAGCTCAAAGCGTCCGTCGCTGGTTTCCGACACGCGCTTGTTGATCTGGTAGCCGTAGCTGTCCCCGTCGGACAGCTGCCGCAGAATGATGGAATCCGTATATCCCCGAAGAAGATCCGCCGATAATGCCATGTCGTCACCTCCAAATGGGTCTGGGAAGATGCGCCCTCTCAGCGCAGCTGCCGCCGGGCTGACATCAGCTGAAGCCACCCGTCCGGCAGGTCCTTCGGATGGCGGGTCAGCTGCCACCGCTCCTCTTCCGGCAGCGTCCGCAGCAGCGGGTCAGCGGCAGGCAGGGTGTGATGAATCCGCCAGGGAAATCTCATGCTGGTCACCTCCGTGTGATTTCCTCCTTGCGAGATACATCATATCACTTAATACCTCACCTGTCAAGGTATCTCAGAAAAGATTTTGGAAAAACTTTTCCGGAATCCTTTTCCGGGCTGTTCTTTGCTTGTATCCGCCCTTGTCAAGGC
>JAEDKS010000031.1 GCA_016295665.1 Clostridia bacterium | reverse complement strand
CCTCCTTGTCGGCGAAGTCCAGCTTGTTCAGCTTCGTCACGCCGTCCACCAGCTGCGCCACCTCGCTGCCGAACTCCTGCTGAATGGTCTCCAGCGTCACGCCCTCGCAGTCCTCCACCGTGTCGTGGAGCAGGCCCGCCGCGATGGTGGGCGGGTCGATCATCAATTCGGTCAGGATGCCCGCCACGAAGCAGGGGTGGATGAAATAGGGCTCGCCGCTCTTGCGCCGCTGCCCCTCGTGCGCCTTTTCCGCAAAATGATACGCCTTCTCCACCAGCTGCCTGCCTTCCCCGGGATAGTACTTCTCCACCCGGGCCAGCATCTGATCCAAGGGCATCGCTTCATATGACGTATACATCCATCCACCTCCGATAAACCGCGGGCATGTCCTATGCCCGTGTTCCCCTGCCCCGCAGATAGCGGATCAGCGGGCTGTCATCCATCCGGCACTTTACCGGCGGCAGCAGCACCAGCCCGTAGGGCTCCAGCCGGAACTGCACCAGCTTCACCTGCTGAAAGGCCGTAAGCCCCACCAGCACCTGTGCCCTCGTCAGCCCCGTGTCCGCCGCCAGCGCCCCGGCGGTCAGATCGCCGCCCCGGCGCACCCGCCGGTACAGATTCCGCAGGGGCTCATCCTCCATGCGCAGGCTGTCCAGCAGCGCCGCCAGCGCGGGCGCGTCCTTCAGCGCGTGCAGCGCCGCCCGGGGACACCGCGCCCGCAGCGCCGCCGCCTCGCCGGGCAGCACGTCCCCGTCCAGCAGCACGATGTGCTGCCATAGGTCCTGCACCGCCTCCAGCCGGGGTCCGAACAGCAGCGTGTTGAAGCCGCGTCCGTCCCGCACCTGCCCCACCGCCACGTCCAGCGGGGCACCGGCGAGCATGGCCCCCCGGCTGCGGTCGTGGGTGATGAGCAGCGTACCCCGGCCCTCCCCCAGCAGACGGCGCATGGTCGCCTCGGTAATGACCTCCGTTTCCTGGGGGATTTCGTTATCATTCGCCGCGAGCATGGTCATCTCCTGCAAAACGGCCCGAAAAAGCGCATCCTCCCCGGGGAGGGGCACGCTGCCCTCCGCGCAGCGCAGGGCGCTGACCTGCAGCTGTGCCGACACCCGCCCCCGGAACTCATTCCGCTCCGGCGCGTACAGCACGTCCACCAGGTCGAGCCCCTCCTGTGCCAGATGCCCCTGCTGAAACGCGATGCCGTCCCGGAGGGCGCTGCCCTCCAGCAGCTCCAGCTTCAGATGGGCGCCCTCCTTGCCCACCGGACGGGCCTGCTGCACCTGTGCACCGCAGGTCAGGAACACCGGCGACGGGTTCCCGAAGCCCGTGGGCTGCAGGGCCTCCAGCGCGTCCACCAGCTCCAGCGTTACACTCTCCAGCGGCAAGGCGAAGTCGTACTCCCGGGTGGGAATGTAGCAGGTCAGGTCGCACTTCTCCCGGATGATCAGGTTCAGCCTGCGCCGCAGCTCCGGCACCAGGTCGGCCCGCATGGTCAGCCCCGCCGCCTGCTCGTGCCCGCCGAAGCGCATGAACAGATCGGCGCAGGCGGTCAGCATGGCGTGGATGTTCACCCCGGGTATGGAGCGGCAGCTGCCCACCGCGATGTCCCCCTGCCGGCTGAGCACAATGGTGGGGAAATGGTACTTCTCGCACAGCCGGCCCGCCGCCAGCCCGATGATGCCGCTGTTCCAGCCCTCGCCCATCACCACGATGACCAGATCGTCCCGGAAATCCACGGAGGTGGTCATGTCCGCCTCCGCCTGCAGGGTGATCTCCGTCTGCAGGCTCTGACGCTGCTGGTTCTGCTGCTCCAGGTGCTGCGCGATGGCCTCCGCCTCCTGCCTGTCCCGGCTGAGCAGCAGCCGCACACACTGGGACGCGTCCTCCATGCGCCCGCCCGCGTTGATGCGCGGCGCCAGCCGGTACGCCACCTGTCCCGAAGACACCGGCGCGCCCACGCCCGCCAGCAGCATCATCGCCGCCAGCCCCGGACGCTCCGTGTTCGCCATTCGCTCCAGCCCGAAGCGCACGATGACCCGGTTCTCGTCAATCAGCGGCACCAGGTCCGCCACCGTCGCCAGCGCCGCCAGGTCGATGCGCCGCAGCACCTCCTCCATGCCCAGCAGCCCCTGCGCCACCTTCAGCGCCACGCCAGCGCCGCACAGCCGCCGGAAGGGGTAGTCCCCCAGCAGCGGGTTCAGCACCACGTCCGCCGGGGAGGGCGTCTCCGCCAGCTGATGATGGTCGGTGACAATGACCGTCATGCCCAGCAGCTGCGCCAGGCGCACCTCCTCGTGGTTCGTCACGCCGCAGTCCACCGTGATGAGCAGCCGGTGCTCCTTCGCGATCTCCCGCACCGCGTCGCAGTTCAGGCCGTAGCCCTCCCCGTGGCGGCTGGGAATGCGATAGTCCACCCGGGCACCCATGGAGGTCAGCGTCTCCATCAGGATGGCGGTGGCGCACACGCCATCGGCATCGTAGTCGCCGTAGATCTGAATGGGCGTCTGCTCTGCCACCGCCTGCCGGATCAGCGCCAGGGCCCGCTCCATGCCCTGCATCAGCAGCGGATCGTGCAGCTGCCCCAAATCCGGCGCCAGAAAACGCTCCGCCTTCTCCGGCGTGTCCACGCCCCGGCTGCGGAGAATGGAGGAAAGCCACAGCGGCAGCTCACCGATGGGCTGGCGGACATCCGGCCCGCGTCTGACGAAACGTAACATGCGCTCTCTCCTGCCTTTGTATTCAGTCCTGAATCCCGGGAGCGTCCGCAGCCCGCACATACCGCTGGCACGGATAGCCATTCTCCTCCACCAGCGCCTCCGGCACAAAGCCGAAGCGCTCGTACAGCGCCCGGGGCGCCGTGCCCCAATCGTCCTCCGCCCGGAAGGTCGTCACCGTCACGGGCGCGTCCTTCCCCAGCTGCGCCAGCGCCTCGGTCAGCAGCGCGCCGCCGATGCCCTGCCGCCGCTTCTCCGGGGCCACCGCCAGACAGCAGATCATCCGGTGCCGGCGGGAAAAGAGCAGCACGCCCACGATCCCGTCGCCGTCCACGGCGCACAGTCCCCTGCCCTCCTCCAGGAAGCGGGCCACCGTCCGCTCGTGCTCCCGCAGGGCCGCCTCATCCTCCAGCCCCGGAAAGTTCCACGCCACCCGCCGCACCAGGGCCATCCATGCGGGCAGATCCTCCAGCATGCCGCGCCGTATCTCCACCGTGATTCCGCCTCCCCTCGCCCCCTCTCCCAGGGGCTGTCATCAGGAAATCAAACGGGAGGAACCCTCACGAAGAAGGCTCCTCCCAAGGATACCATACCGCTTACTTGGCCTTGGCTGCAGCGGCCTTGCGGGCAATCTTCCTTTCCTCCAGGAACGCCCAGACATAGCCGTTGATCATGTTGGCGCTGTACACGCCGGACACGATGCCGATGATGATGGGCAGAGCGAACTCCTTGATGGAATCCACGCCCAGCACATACAGGGCCACGATGGTCACCAGGGTGGTGAGGGTGGTGGTCAGGGTGCGGCCCAGGCACTCCTTGATGGAGCGGTTGACCACCGCGTCGCGGGCATCGGTGGGCATCTTCTTCGCATTCTCGCGGATGCGGTCGAAGATCACGATGGTGTTGTTGATGGAGTAGCCCACGATGGTCAGCATGGCAGCGATGAAGCTCGAGTTCATCTGGATGATGGAGCGCAGCAGCACCATGAAGGCCAGCATCATCAGCACGTCATGCACCAGACCCAGCACCGCCGCCACGCCGGAGTTGAAGTCGAACCGCCAGGCGATGTAGATCAGCATCAGCACCGCGGCGATCAGCACGGACAGGAAGGCGTTGGTCAGCAGGGTGGCGCCCGCCACGGGGCCCACGTAGTTCACGTCGCCGATCTGCTGGGCATCGGGATAGATCTCCCGCACCGCAGCCTCGAAGCCGGTCTGCACCATCTGGATGCGCACCGCGTCCTCGTTGGCGTCGCTGACCTGGGCATCCTCGCCCAGATCGTACGCATAGCTGCTGATGGACTTGATCTGGATGTTGACCTCGTTCTGGCTGGCGCCCTGCACGGTCACGGCGGCCTCCAGGCCCATGCCGTTCAGCACGCCGGTGACGTCCTCCTTGTTCACGGTGGTGCCCATGTCGTACTGCATGGACAGACCGCCGGCGAAGTCAATGCCCAGGTTGACGCCCAGGCCGCACAGGCTCAGCACCAGCGCCAGGGCAAAGATCACCGCCGAAACAATGGCGCAGACCTTGGCATGATTCTTGATGGTCATTACTGCTCCTCCTTCCTGGCCTTGACGGAGCAGAACAGGTTCACGTTCTGCACGCCCAGGTTCACGATCCCCTTCATCAGGAACCGGGTCACGACCACGGCGGTGAACATGGACACGATCACGCTCAGCAGCAGGGTCTTGGCGAAGCCCTGGATGGAGCCGGTGCCGTACACCAGCAGCACCAGGGAGGCGATCAGGGTGGTCACGTTGGCGTCGACGATGGCGCTCAGCGCGTTGCGGAAGCCGGCGCGCACGGCCTGACGCAGGGCGCGGCCCGCACGGATCTCCTCATTGAAGCGCTCGAAGATGATGACGTTGGCGTCCACAGCCATGCCGATGCCCAGCACGATACCGGCCAGACCGGGCAGGGTCAGCTGGATGCCGGGGATGGCGGCAATGAGCATGAACAGCAGGATGATGTAGATGCACAGCGCCCAGGACGCCACCACGCCGTTCAGGCGATAGCGGACGATCATGATGACCATGACGATCAGGATGCCGATGATGGCAGCCAGCACGGAGGAGGACAGGGCATCCGGGCCCAGAGTAGCGGACACGGTATCAACCTTCTGCTGGGTCAGCTCCATGGGCAGCGCGCCGGACTGAATCTGCGCGGCGATGGTCTGGGCGCGCTCGATGCTGCCCATGCCGGTGATGACGCCACGGCCCTCGGTGATGGCGGACTGCACGGTGGGCGCGATCAGCTGGGTATCGTCCAGGTAGATCGCCAGGGTCTGGCCGATCATGCTGGCGGTAGCCTCAGCGAAGATCTTGGTGCCCTCGCTGGTCAGGGTGAAGGAGATGACGTAGTCAGCGCTGTCGCTGTCGTAGCCGCCCACGGCGGTCTGCACCATGGAGCCGTCCATGATGACGTTGCCGGACGCGTCGCGGAACTCGAGCTTGGCGGTCTCGCCGATCAGGTTCAGCACCGCGTTGCGGGCCGCGACCTCATCCTGCGCGCCCTCGGTGGCGGTGGGGATCTCCACGCGGATGCCGTCGGTGCCGATCTTCTGCACCGTGCTCTCGGCATAGCCCGCGTCGGTCAGACGGTTCTGGATGACGGACATGGTGCCCTGCAGCAGGGTCTCAAAATCCGCATCGCTGCCCTCGGGCGCCTTGGCGGAGTACTCCACGTACACGCCGCCCCGCAGATCCAGACCCAGCTCGATCAGCTGGGGCCAGCTGTCCGCATTGGTGGTGGGCAGCCACGGTCCAAAGGTTCGCACGCCGCGGGAATCCAGCTTGATGCCCGTCACGCCGATGACGCCCAGCGCCACCGTCAGCACCAGCACGATCGCGAGCGCGATGATGGCTTTGGTCTTGCCATTTGCGCGATTCCTGTTCTTCATATCGCTGTATGCCTCCTGTTTTGATTGGGTTTTCCCGGTTTACGGCCCGGTGCCCTGCGAAACGTGCGCCGGACTAACCCGGCACGCCCTCCGGCGGACAGACCGCATACACGCATCTGGGCCAGGTGCGCCCCGTGATGGGCCAGCCGTTGCCGTCCAGCGCCGCCTGGCTGCCTTCATCCAGCCCGGCCTCCATCCGCAGGGGCAGCTGCGCACTCCGTCGGACGCCCTGCCGCTGCATTTCGGGCAGCGGCACGGTCTCCTGCGGCGCCGTCTCCACCGCGCAAAGCCGCATCCCGGCGGGCAGCGGCAGCTCCGCCGCACCCCCCGGCTGCTCCTCCGCGTGGTGCTGCACCAGCGAGGGCATCACCAGGAACAGCAGCGCGGCAAGACCGAAAAGCCCCAGCAGCTGCCAAAGCCGTTTCATTCCCATCGCGCCCCCTTCCTGTGTGATTGACCGCGTTTCCTGACACACATAGGACGATTATAACCTTTTTTGCGCCTCCCGTCAATGGCGGGATGAAGATTTTGCGCTTTTTTCGCCGCGCAGGCGACAGGCCCGCCGTAGCGCTCCGTACCCTCGCTCTTGCGCAAAGCGCCAAAATGCGCTACAATAACATGAAACCAACCGGAAGGAGGCCGCCGCATGGACAAGCACCAGACCCTGAAGCACTACTTCGGACACGATGCGTTCCGTCCGGGACAGGAGACGCTGATTGATGCGCTGCTGGACGGGCGGGATGCGCTGGGCATCATGCCCACGGGCGCGGGCAAGTCCATGTGCTACCAGATTCCCGCGCTGATGCTGGAGGGCATCACGCTGGTGGTCTCGCCGCTGATTTCGCTGATGAAGGATCAGGTGGCGGCGCTCAAGAGCGCCGGGGTGGCAGCGGCGTACCTGAACTCCTCCCTGACGCCGCGTCAGCTGGAGCTCGCTACGGAGCGGGCCATGCAGGGCGCGTACCGGATCATCTATGTGGCGCCGGAGCGGTTGGAAACGGCCTCGTTCCGGCGCTTCGCCTGCGCCGCGCCCATCCGGCTGATCGCGGTGGACGAGGCGCACTGCGTGTCCCAGTGGGGGCAGGACTTCCGGCCCAACTATCTGAAGATCGCGGATTTCATCGAGCTGCTCCCCCATCGTCCGGCGGTAGGCGCCTTCACCGCCACGGCGACCCGGCGGGTGCGGGATGACATCATGCGGCTGCTGCGGCTGCGGAGCCCGGTGACCGCCACCACCGGCTTCGACCGCCCCAATCTGTTCTTCGAGGTGGCGCAGCCCCGGAGCAAGTACGCGGCGCTGAAGGCCATTCTGGCGACCCGTCGCGGAGAGAGCGGCATCGTGTACTGCGCCACCCGCAAGACGGTGGAGGAGGTCACGGACAAGCTGACCCGGGAGGGCTACCCGGTCAGCCGGTACCACGCGGGGCTCAGCGATGAGGAGCGGCAGCGGAATCAGGAGGACTTCCAGTTCGACCGCGTGTCGGTGATGGTGGCGACGAACGCCTTCGGCATGGGCATTGACAAGAGCAACGTGAGCTTCGTGATCCATTATAACATGCCCCGCTCCATGGAGGCGTACTATCAGGAGGCGGGCCGTGCGGGCCGGGACGGCAGCGATGCGGTGTGCGTGCTGCTCTACAGCGGGCAGGACGTGATCACCGGGCGGTGGATGATCGACCACGCGGAGCCGAACCCGGAGCTGACGGAGCAGGAGCGGCGCATGATCCGGAGTCAGGACGAGCAGCGCCTGCGGCAGATGGCGGACTACTGCACGGGCAGCGGCTGTCTGCGCGGGGCGATCCTGCGGTATTTCGGACAGGAGGCGCCGGAGCGGTGCGGCGCCTGCAGCCGCTGCACGGGCGGGCAGTATGCCTTCGTGAACGGGCTGGAGCGGGAGCGTCGCCGCCACAGTACCGCGCAGACCGAAGCGGCGCCGGTGCCCCGGGGTGGAATGCAGGTGTCGGCCTATGAGGACGGAGACATCCTCATGCCCATCAAGCCCGGCGTTCGGCTGGGGCACAGCACCCCGGCCCCCGCTGAGGAGGTCGACGACACGCTGTTCGGACAGCTGCGGGCCTGCCGCATGAGGCTGGCCCGGGGCCTGGGCGTGCCGCCCTATGTCATCGCCGCCGACAAAACGCTGACCGACATGGCCCGCCGCAAGCCCCGGAGCCTGAACGAGATGCTGGAGGTCTACGGCATGGGCACGGCGAAGGTGGGCAAGTACGGCGACGCGTTCCTGGAGGTCATCCGCCGCTACGGCAGCGGCCCGGTCTCCGGCATCAGGGAGAAGTCCTCCGCCGCAGCGCCGCCCGCGCCCCGGAAGGCCACCCGCAGAGGAGGGCGGAGAGCGGCGGACAAGGCCGCGCCGGGCTGGTCTTCCGAGGAGGAGGAGCGGCTGCGCCGGGGCTATCTGGCGGGCGTGAGCATCGCTCAGCTGGCCGCCATTCACGGTCGCCCGGAGGACGAGGTACGGGGAGAGCTGGCGAAGCTGCACCTGATTCTGGATCAGGCGCGGCTGGAGCAGTACGGCGTGGCGCTCCCGGAGGAGGACGGGGACGCCTGACGGGGCATCGCGCATTCGCGCTTGCCAAAGCGTGCCCGGCGTGCTATCATTATTCTATCATCCTTTCATCAGGAATCAGGAGGGGGTCGTGCGATGCGAAGCGTGCTGGAAATGCTCTCCGGAGGCGGATACGTGTCCGGGGAGCTCATGAGCCGGGAATTGGGCGTGAGCCGCGCCGCGGTGTGGAAGAAGATCACCGTGCTACGGGCGCAGGGCTGGCAGATTGAGTCCGGCGGCAAGCGCGGCTACCGGCTCGTCTGCGAGGACAGGCTGGAGCCGGAGCTGTGGACGGGCAGCCTGACCACCCGCGCCATCGGACGCGGCGAGGTGCGCTATCAGGAGGCGGTGGGCTCCACCAACGCCGAGGTCAAGCAGATGGCCCTCGCCGGCGCGCCAGGCGGCAGCCTTTGCCTGTGCGAAACCCAGACCGCCGGTCGCGGACGCCTGGGCCGCCGGTGGGAATCCCCGGCGGGGGTGGGGCTGTGGCAGAGCGTGCTGCTCCGCCCCGCCCTGCCGCCGCAGAACGCGCCGCTGGTCACCCTCTGCGCCGCCCTGGCGATGGCCCGGGCCGTGGAGGAGACCTGCCTGCTTGACGTGCGCATCAAATGGCCCAACGACCTCATCTTCCAGGGCAAAAAGCTCTGCGGCATCCTGCTGGAGGTGGGCGGCGATCTGGACGCCATCGAGTACATCGTGGTGGGCGTGGGGCTCAACGTGCGCTCCGGCGCCTATCCCCCGGAGCTGGAGGGCAAGGCCGGCGCCATCGGGGAGTTCACCACGCCGCCCCATCGGCGGGACATTCTGGTGCACTACCTGGCGGCGCTGGAGGACATGGTGGGCCGACTGGAGCAGCAGGGCTTCCATGGCATCGAGGCGGAATACCGGGCCCGCTCCTGCACGCTGGGCAGCCGGGTGCAGGTGTCCGGCAGCGTCAGCCTCACCGGCACCGCCGAGGCGCTGGACGAAACCGGCGCCCTGCTCGTGCGCACGGACGACGGCGAGTTGCACCGGGTGCTGTCCGGCGACGTGTCGGTGCGGGGTGTGATGGGCTATGTGTAAGGTGCTGGGCATCGGGCTGGATCTGTGCGCCATCTCCCGGATGGAGCGCCTGCTGGGCGATCAGCGCTTCCTGACGCGGTGCTTCACCGCCGCCGAGCAGGCGTATCTGCAGGGGCGCGGACTCATGGCCTCCGCGTCCATGGCAGCAATGTGGGCCGCGAAGGAGGCCGCCGGCAAGGCGCTGGGCACCGGCATCGCCTTCCCCATGACCGACGTGGAGGTGCTGCACGACGAGAGCGGTGCCCCCACCTACGCCCTGCACGGTGAGGCCCTGGCCCGGAGCCGGGGCGGGCGGCTACTGCTGTCCATCTCCCACGAGGGCGACATGGCGGCGGCGGTGTGCATCTGGACGGAATGAATCATTCCGTCCGTTTTTGTTACAAGTTTTTTCGCGGACTTCCGCGTTTTTGCTTGCATTTCTGTTGCGAAAAGATTACAATGGGATGGTACATTCTGCTTTTGAGGTGATTCCATGCGCAGGTTCCTGTTGGGACTGCTGGCGGCAGCGGTGCTGCTGGCGTCCGTTTCCGCGCTCTGTGAAGCGCTCCCGGCCTCCGTGCTGCCCGGCGACGTCAGCGAGGACGTGCTCAGCGTTCAGACCGGGCTGGCCCGGCTGTGCTACTACACCGGCAGCCTGACCGGTCACTACGGCGAGGCCACCCGGGCCGCCGTCGCCGCGTTTCAGGCCGATTTTGGCCTGCCTGTCACCGGCGAGGCCGACGGGCTGACCCGGCAGACGCTGGAGGCTGCCAGCTGGCGGCCCCTGTCCTACGGCGACTCCGGCGAGGACGTCTGCCGCCTGCAGACCAAGCTGGCGGCGCTGGGATACTATAAAGGAAAGCTCAGCGGCAACTATCTGGAGAGCACCGGCGCGGCCCTGGGAGCCTTTCAGGAGAAGATGGGCCTGCCCGCCACGGGAGAGGCCGATTTGACCACCCTCGCCCTGCTCTACGGCGACGAGGCCCGCTCCAGCAAGCAGTCCGCGCTGCAGGCCGTCTCCACCGCCACGCCCGAGCCCGTGGAGGAGGTCAGCGTCTCCGACGGCGGCGCCACCCCCGCGCCCGGGGACATGAGCGCTTCCGGCGCCGTGCCCTACCCCGGCAAGCTCCAGTACGGCGACACCGGCGACGTCGTCAAGCAGCTGCAGCAGCGCCTGCAGGATCTGAGCTACTACGGCGGCAACATCTCCGGCAACTTCCTGGGCAACACCCGCAACGCGATTAAGAGCTTCCAGCAGCAGAACGGTCTGGAGGTGGACGGCATCGTAGGTGAAAAGACCTGGAACGCGCTGTTCAACGCCGAGAGCATCGTGCCCCCGGACGCCACCCCCAAGCCCACCGCCGCCCCGGCCTCCGAGGCGTTCTACATCGTGGTGGACGTGACCAATCAGGTCACCACCGTCTACGGGCGCGACGAAAGTGGCGCGTACACCCGGGTCATCAAGCAGATGCTCTGCTCCACCGGCACCACGAAAAACCCCAGCGACCTGGGCGACTGGACGCTGAACGGGCGCAAGGCCACCTGGTGCTACTTCCCGGACTACGGCAGCCATGCCCGCTACTGGACGCGCATCAACGCCTCCATCGCCTTCCACTCCGTCATCTACAACAGCGTGAACACCATGGATCTGTCCGTGTCCAGCTACAACAATCTGGGCAAGCGCGCCTCCCACGGGTGCATCCGGCTGACGGTGGCGGACGCCAAGTGGATTTACGACAACGTGGACGCGGGCACCGTGGTGCACATCACCGACGACCTCCCCGCCGACCCGGAGCTGGTGGCGTCGCTGAAGCTGCCCTCCCTGAACAAAAGCACCATGCTGCCCTACGCCACCTCCGCCCCGACCCAGGAGCCCCTGTACCTCAGCGGTGCCCGTCCGCCCATGCCCCTGCAGGAGCTGGGCAAGAACAGCAGCGGCGAGGCGGTCTACTGGCTGCAGCAGAAGCTGACCGAGCTGGGCTACTACACCGGCAAGTGCTCCGGCACCTATCTGGCGGGCACGCAGGCGGCGGTCAAGGCCTTCCAGACCGACCACGGCCTCAGGGCCAGCGGCACCGCCACCGTGGAGACCCTGACCCTACTCTATCAACAGGAGCTGGCGACCGTGGCACCCACCTTCACCCCCGCGCCGCCCCCGACCTCCACGCCGGAGCCCATCGCCACACCCGTGCTGACCGAAGCCCCCACCGCCCCTCCCTCCCCGGAGCCCGCAGCGGAGGGGTAACAGATGTTATAGGTTTTTCCGATAAGCGGATATAGCAAAGCTGTATCCGCTTTATAGCTCCCGGACGATTGACAAAGCGCGCCCCGCGTGCTATCATGTGTCCATCATCCACGAAAGGAGCGCTCGCCATGATGCACTGCCAGCCCTGGACCCCCATGTACACCCTGCGAATGTGTCTTGTCTGTCCGTGTCTGCGCCGTTCCCTGACGGGCGCCTCCGGGACGATGGAGTCCGCGGCCTGAGGCCGTGTCCCCATCCCCACCGAGAGAGGCGGCCCTCCGGCTTCCTCTTTTTCCTTGCGCAAAACGCGCCGGGAGATAAGTCCTGTGGATAAGAATGAAAAAGGAGTGTTTCCCCATGAAAAAGCTGATTGCTCTGCTGGTTAGCCTGGTGCTCACCCTGACCCTGGCCTCCGTGGCCTTCGCCGACACCGTGACCATCGCCATCCCCAACGACCCCACCAACGAGGGCCGCGCCCTGCTGCTGCTGCAGTCCGCCGGCTACATCACCCTGAAGGAGGACGCCGGCATCACCGCCACCGTCCTGGACATCGCTGAGAATCCCCTGGGCATCCAGTTCGTGGAGGCTGAGGCCGCCATGCTGCCCAACCTGCGGGCGGATGTGGACTACGCCATCATCAACAACAACTACGCGCTGGACGCTGGCCTGAACCCCGTGGAGCAGGGCCTGCTGATCGAGTCCGCCGACTCCCCCTATGTGAACGTCGTCAGCGTCAAGGAGGGCAACGAGGAGGCCCCCGAGACCAAGGCGCTGGTGGCTGCCCTGACCAGCCAGCAGGTGGTGGACTTCATCACCAACACCTATGGCGGCTCTGCGGTGGCGACCGTGGCTGAGCCCACCGACGGCTATGATGCCACCGTGGACTACGACGCGCTGAACGGCACCACCATCATCGTAGCCGGCACCCCCGTGCCCCACGTCGAGGTGCTGAACATCGCCAAGGACATTCTGGCTGCCAAGGGCATCACCCTGGACGTGCGCACCGTGACCGACTATGTGACCCCCAACCTGATGCTGGAGGCCGGTGACATCTTCGCCAACTACTTCGCGCATCAGCCCTATCAGGACAACTTCAACGCGGAGAACGACACCCATGCCGTGACCGTCGCGGGCATCCATGTGGAGCCCATGGCGCTCTACGGCGGCAAGCAGGCTGACCTGGCTGCGCTGGGCACCGCTGCCGAGTAAGCTCCCCACTGCCACACGGAAGGACACACCGACCCGGGCCGGAAGGCTCCCGCCGGTGTGCCCTTCTTCGTGCGTTCCGGCCCTTTCCTCCCCGCAAACGCAAACACAGCTTTGGAGGCCTCAGATGATCGAACTGCGCAACCTCTCCAAGAACTTCGTCACGTCGGACGGGCCCGTGGATGCCCTCCGCCATGTGAACCTGACCATCCGGGACGGCGACATCTACGGCATCATCGGCATGAGCGGCGCCGGCAAGAGCACCCTGGTGCGGTGCATCAACATGCTGGAGCGCCCCACCGAGGGCACCGTGCTGATGGACGGGCGCGACCTGGGCTCCCTGAACAAGAAGGAGCTGCGGGAGGTGCGCCGCCGGGTCACCATGATCTTCCAGGGCTTCAACCTGCTGATGCAGCGCACCTGCCTGAAGAACGTCATGCTGCCCCTGGAGCTGTCCCACACCCCCCGGGCCGACGCGGAAAAGCGCGCCCGGGAGCTGCTGGCGCTGGTGGGCCTGCCGGACAAGGCCGGCGCCTACCCCGCCCAGCTCTCCGGCGGTCAGCAGCAGCGCGTCGCCATCGCCCGCGCCCTCGCCACCGACCCCAAGGTGCTGCTCTGCGACGAGGCCACCAGCGCCCTTGACCCCAAGACCACCCATGCCATTCTGGAGCTGGTGCGGGACATCAACCGCAAGCTGGGCATCACCGTCATCGTCATCACCCACCAGATGAGCGTGGTGCAGGAAATCTGCAACCGCGTGGCGATTCTGGAGCACGGCGCGGTGGTGGAGGAGGGCGAGGTCAGCGAGGTGTTCTCCAACCCGAAGGCCGAGGCCACCCGCAACCTGGTCTATCCCGACATGGCGGACGGCGCCGCCCTGGGTGAGCCCGGCGGACAGCGCGTGCGCATCATCTTCAACGGTGCCCTCGCCGCCAAGACGCCCCTGCTGGCCCGGATGGCGATGGAGTGCGGCATCGCGGCGAGCATTCTCTCGGCGTCCACCCGCTCCGTGGGTGAGCGCGCCTATGGCTACATGCTGCTGGAGATTCCCGGCGGCCCCGATGACCTGGCCCGCGCCGTCAACTTCCTCCGTCAGACTCCCGATGTCACCGTGCAGGTCGAGGTCGAGTACGCCGCAAAGGAGGCCCACGCATGAATTTCTCCAGCGCTTTTACCCCCGAAAAGCTGACCGAGGCCTGGCAGGTCATCTCCTCCACGTTCCTCGGTGCCCTGTGGGAGACGGTCTATGCCACGTTGCTGTCCACGCTCTTTGCCATTCTGCTGGGCCTGCCCCTGGGCATGATGCTGGTCGCCGGCGAAAAGGACGGCGTGCTGCCCCTCCCCGATCCGTTCATGAAGGTGCTGAACGTGGTCATCAACCTGCTGCGCTCCGTGCCCTTCATCATCCTGATGGTCATGGTCATCCCGCTCACCCGCGCCATCGTGGGCACCTCGGTGGGCACGGTGGCCTCCATTGTTCCCCTGACTATCGCCGCGTTCCCCTTCGTGGCGCGTCTGGTGGAGAGCAGCCTGCGGGAGGTCAACCCCAACATCATCGAGACCGCCCAGAGCATGGGTGCCACGCCTCTGCAGATTCTGCTCAAGGTGATGCTGCCCGAGAGCGTGCCCTCGCTCATCACCAACTTCACCCTCGCCATCACCACCATCATGGGCTACACCGCCATGTCCGGCGCGGTGGGCGGCGGCGGTCTGGGCATGATCGCCATCACCTACGGCTATCAGCGCTACCGCTACGCGATTCTGTATGCTGCCGTCATCGTGCTGGTGCTGGTGGTGCAGGTCATCCAGTCCTTTGGCACCTGGCTCGCCGCCCGCTGCGACAAGCGGCTGAAGCGGTAAGCAGGCACCTGCGACAGGGCTGGTGCACATCCCCGGACTCAAACAAAAACCGCCTTCAGTAGCGATGCTGAAAGCGGTTTTTGTCTGTGGATCACACGATTGGGCGCTCCAAGCCCGGCTGTCCCATGTTCCCCTGTCGCTCAGTCCAGCAGCTGGATCGCCACGCCGATGAGCCCCGGCCCCAGGTGCACCGCCAGTGCGCTGCTGACGCTGCTGCGCACCACCTCGCGGCACTCCCGGCATACCGCCAGCACCCTCTCCTCCAACTGCTTCCGCTCCGCGTCGGCGGCGTTGTCGGCAAAGTACAGACGGTAGGCGTGGTGCCCCTCCGCCAGCTTCCCGATGCGCTCCACCAGGTGGCTCATCAGCGCCTTGCGCCCGCGGGTCTTTTCCACTGAGTCAATCACGCCCTCCGCGTCAAAGGACAGGATGGGCTTGATGCTCAGAATCTCGCCGGCGATGGCGGTCACCTTGCCGATGCGTCCGCCGCGCATGAGGTACTTCAGCGTATCCAGGCCGAAGTACGGGTGGGTGTTCTCCCGCAGCCGTCCAAGCCGCGCCTCCACCTCCGCCCAGGGCAACCCCGCCTGCACCTCGTCCGCCAGCTGCAGCGCCAGCGCGCCCTCCGCGATGGCTGCCATGCCGGAGTCAAACGCCAGGCAGGTCATGAAGCGGCACTCCTGACAGAGCATCCGCAGCATCTGATACGTTCCGGAGATCGCCGAGGACATGGTGATGGCCACCGCGTGGGTGAAGCCCTCGGCGTGAAGCCGCTCCAGCAGCTCCTGAAACTCGCTCTCCGAGGGCAGGGAGGTCTTGATGCTCTCCCCTGCCTCCATTCTGCGCAGCACCTCGTCGGTGTGAATGTCGATGCCGTCACGGTAGTCGGCATCCTTTGTGCAGACCCGGACGGAGATCGTGCTGATGTGCTTCTCCGCCCGGAGCGCCTCCGGGATGTCCGCGCAGGAATCCGTGATGATCGCAATTCTCTCAGCCATGAACCTCATCCTCCGTTCTTGTCGCCCTGTTCAGGTTGCCCTGCCGGATTCGCTTCACGTTGTCAAGGGTGTACAGCACCAGGGACAGCAGCATCATGCCCATGCACAGGCACACCAGCGCGATGGTCACCGCCTCCGGGATGCCGTACCACAGCAGATGCACCAGCAGCGTGCCATGCAGCAGGCAGGTGTTTGCCTTGCCGTGCCACCGGGCGCTGTAGGTGGTGCCCGTCGCCCGCAGCACCTGAATGCCCTCCACGCCCATCACCACTTCCTTCAGCACCATGCAGATCAGCAGCACACGGATGGGCCGGTTGGTCAGCGCCATGCACAGCAGCAGGGTGAACTGCGTCAGCTTGTCCGCGATGGGATCCAGCGCCTTGCCCAGGTCGCTGGTCATGTGGAACGTGCGGGCCACCCAGCCGTCCACGATGTCCGTAGCGCCCGACAGCAGCAGCAGCCCCACCGTGACCCACGGCTGCTCGCCCCGCAGATAGGTGACCGCGATGATCGGAATGAGAATCAGCCGGAACAGGGAGAGCAGATTGGGAATCGTGAAGATCGCCTTGCTGTAGTCCCGGGGTTCCGTGTTTGGTTGCTTTTCCTTGTTCTCCATGGGATACCTTCCTTTTGCAGCAGTTGGTCAGTTTTCAGCCGGTCATGCCGCGTTACGGGCTGTAGTACACATTCAGAACCTTCTTGCCGATGTCCAGCCACCAGGTGGGTGCCGGGATGCCGCTGACGTAGGGGTACATCATCAGGAAGAACGCCGCGCACAGCACCAGGAAGACGATCATCACCGCTCGGCCCGCCCTCGGGGCACGATCCGTCAGCCAGTACAGCACCATCATCACCGAGAGCATCAGGAAGGGCAGGCTGGCGAAGTAGTGGTAGATGTAGGTACCACGGGGCACGAGCATCCAGGGCAGCAGCTGGGACAGCAGCCCCACCAGCAGCACCGCCGGCACCATGCTCCAGCTGGAGGACAGCAGGTGCAGCGTCCGGTCGGAGCCGGGCAGGGTGTACACGTGGCGCCGGGCCCACACGAAGGCCGTCACCGCGATGCCCAGCAGACCCGCATACCAGATCACCATGTTGCCGAAGCAGAAGATGGCCTGACTGTAGCCCTCCGGCTGGAAGTAGGACATGGCGTAGTACATGGGCCGCCGGCAGGTGAACCACTCATACCAGGGCGAGTAGAAGGCATGATCCATGCCCAGGCCGGGTGTGGAATGGTAGCTGTACATGGACTGCTGCACGTTCCACACCAGCTGCAGGAACTGGGACAGGCTGGTGGGATGGTGATAGGCCATCTGCGGGATATAGGACAGCAGGTAGATCGCCACCGGCACCGCCACGAAGAACAGCACGCACCACAGGCACAGAACCAGCAGCCGCCGGAGCGCCCTGTCCGCCCGGAACTGCAGCAGCTTCCTTTCCTCCGCCGGGAACTTCCTGCCGCTCTGCAGCAGGCGGATGGCGTCCACGGACAGGCGCACATGGCGGGCACACGTCCAGAAGAACAGGATCGCCAGGCCCACGCCCGCGTACAGGCCAATCCACTTGCTGGCGATGGCGCACCCCGCGAAGAAGCCGGACAGCGCCAGGTCGGGCAGCAGCTTCTTCACCGGCACCGCGGTGATGTCCCGCTGCATGAAGCGCACCATGAACAGGTAGCTCAGGATGATGAACAGCACCGGGTAGCTGTCGATGGTGGCGATGCGGGTCTGGGTGAAGTGCATGCAGTCCAGCGCCATCATCAGCATGGCGGCGAGGGCCATGTCGGTGCGCTTGGTCAGCTGCTTGCCGAACACGTACAGGGCGGGCAGCATCAGGATGCCCATCAGCGCGCCGCCAAAGCGCCAGCCGAAGGGCGTCATGCCGAAGATGCCCACAAACCAGCTCATGATGACCTTGCCCAGCGGCGGATGCGTCCACTCGTAGACCGTGGTGCCGTCCAGCAGCTCCTTGGCGGTGCGGGCGTGATAGATCTCGTCAAAGTAGGTACCCGTGTACCAGCCGGGCTCGCCCACCAGGCTGTCCGGCTCATCGACCGCCAGCGCGCCGCTGGAATACAGCGGCGACTCCGCAAGGCCGCCCTGCTGGGAGGCCAGCGTCGCGGTGATGCCCACGCCCTCGCTGTCCCGGAACACCATTTCGCCCAGCCGCAGGCCGATCTGCTGCGCCTTGACGCGCACATAGCGCCCGCTCAGGCGCTGCACGCCGGTCAGCTTGTTGGTGCCGGAATAGGTGCGGGTGCCGTCT
>JAEDKS010000030.1 GCA_016295665.1 Clostridia bacterium | reverse complement strand
TCCTGCGTGAGCAGGTTGATGTAGTTGGTCAGCCCCACGAAGGCCGGCGTCTGAACCGCGTTGTAGTTGGTGAAGGACAGCCCCACCGCCATCAGCGTGGGCACGATGATGAACACCACAAACAGAATCAGGAACGGCGCCAGAAACAGATAGGGCGTACTTTTCTTGGTAATCATTCAGCTGCTCCCTCCTTCTGCCGGGCTTCCTCGACCAGCTTTTTCACCACGGAGGCATTGGGCGTCGGGAACTCCTTGAGCATCACGCCATCCTTGTAGTAGCCAAACTCCTCCAGCTTGCGGTAGGTTTCGCGGTTGATGCGCTTCACCGCCGTATCCAGGGCGCGGCGGGCATCGGTGCCGTCGGTCACCACGGAGATGAAGGCGTTGGACAGCTCGCGCTCCAGCATGTAGGTGCCCAGCACCCAGGGCGCCTCGGTCATCCAGCCCATCTGCTCCATGATGATCTGCTTGTGGCTGCTCTTGAGGGGAAGGGAGGCGAAGGCCGCGGTGTTGGCGGTGGGCCAGATGTACTCGGAGCCGTAGGTGGACTGCAGCAGGGAGCCGAACCGGCTCTGCACCTCCTCGGAGGACCACCACTTCAGGAACGTCCAGGCGTCATCGGCCCGGTCGGTCTGGCTGAGGATCGCCATGGTCTCCGCGCCGCCGGTGGTCCAGCGCTGCACCTCGCCGTTTTCATCGGTCAGGCCGGGGTACAGGGCGATGTCCCACAGGCCGTCCAGCTCGGGCGCGGCGTTCAGCAGCAGGTTGTAGGTCGCCAGGTCGGCGATGCCGATGGGCAGGGTGCCGTCGCGGAACTGCTGATAGAAGCCGGGAGACGGCACGTCGGTGGGCATGTTGTACACGGTGAACAGCTCGGTCATCTCGCGGAAGCCGTTCAGGGAGGCTTCGCTGTCCAGGGTCGTGTCCGCCACGGTGTCAGCATAGATGGAGCCGCCCGCCTGCAGAATCAGCGGCAGCGTGCCGGGGAACACCTTCGTACCCACCATGCCCGCCGTGGGGAAGTAGAAGTTCATGTTGCGGCGCTGCAGCTCGGGAAGGATCAGCTTGACCTCCTCCATGCTGTTCGGCACGTCGATGTTCAGCGCCTCCAGAATGTCGGTGCGGTAGAACATCACCCAGAAGTTCACGGTCTCCGGCATGGCGTACACGCCGTCCCCCAGGATGTAGGGAACGAACAGGCCGGAGGAGAAGCGCGAGGCCACCTCGCCGAAGTCCTCGAACTGGGTCAGGTCATAGAGGGCGCCGCGGATGTTCAGGTAGGACGGCACCACGTACTGCAGTCCCAGCACCGCGTCCGGCGCCGTGCCGGCGGCGTTCGCCAGCACCAGCTTGTTGGCGTCGGGCATCAGGGACAGATCGACCACGATGCCGGTCTCCGGGGTGAACTGGGTGTCGATCATGTTCTGCAGCAGCTCGACATACTGGCGGCTCCGGCCCATCCACACCTGCAGGTGTTCGCTGTTGCCGGAGGAGGCAGAGTAGTCCTGCGCGCTGAAGGAGGACACGAAGCGCTGCACGCTCAGCACGGCGCTCTCGAAGAAGTTCACCTTGCCGGGCAGCTGGGCATTGGTCTGGTAGAAGTAGAACTGGTCGATGGACAGGTCGTTCACCGCCAGATCCTGCAGCTGCTGGGCCAGCATGCGGCTGGCGGAGTTGGAGCCCGTGGACAGCTCGCTCAGGCGGCGGGGCAGATCCTCCGGCTCCTTCGCCAGGCGGCGGAGCTGGTCGGCACAGAGCGTCATGTTGGAGAACACGCCCATGTTGGCGGCATCGGTGTAGGCCGCCATGGCCGCCACCGCCTCATCGCACTGATCCGCCCAGCCCTCCAGCAGCTCCACCAGGTTGGGGATGTAGGAGATCAGGTTGTAGTCGCGGTACTTGTCCGAGGTCACGCCGCCGGTCAGGCGGGTCACCTCCAGGGACAGGCCATTGATGGCGCTGAGCAGCTCGTCGATGGTCTGGTACACGGGCGTCAGCATGGAGCAGTTGATGGTCAGGCTGACCGTGTGCTCACCACGGCTCAGGAAGAATCGCTGGGGCTCGCCATGGCTGTCCCCCACCGTCATCAGGCGGAAGGAGGTCGTGTAGTCAAAGGCCACGGCGCGGGCTTCCTCGCTCTGCAGCGCCCCGTCGATGCGCACGTCCACGAACACGGGGAAATCGGTCTTGCCGCTCTGCCGGTAGTAGAAGGCCAGCTGGTACCAGCCCTCCTCCTCCGCGTTGAAGCGGTAGGTCACGGTGTCCCCCGCCGTGTCAAAGGAGGCGCCGTCCAGATGGTTGATCAGGCGCTTCTCCACGCTGTAGGGGTTCAGCTCGGGCGTGAACTCGCCCGCGCCACGGATGGAGGACTTGTTGCGGCTGTCGATCCGCTCGCCCTCCACCACGATCAGCGACGTGCCCGCCGCGCTGCCGGGCGCGTAGTCCGGCACGGCCTCGGGGCTGCGCACGGTGATCGCCGTGATCTCCACGCCGCCGTCCTTCACGTCAAAGGCGATGGTGTGCTCGCCCGCGGTCAGCTCGAACAGGAACGGCCTGTCCACGCGCCCCGCGGAGTCGGTGATGCCGACGCTCTGCAATTCGTCCGTTGCCCAGGGGGTCGTGGCGACCTCGTTGCCATAGCGATCCACCGGGAACTCGCCGTCGTCCACCCACAGCGACTTGAGCTTCACGCGCTGCATCTCGTAGAACGGCAGCGCGCCATCGATGGTCACCGCCATCTCGGTGGGCAGCGCGCTCTGGGTGGTGTTCCTGTAGGTGAGCCACAGCTCGTACAGGCCATCCTCCGGCACGCTGACCACAGCCTCGCCCCGGTCGCCGACCGCCAGCACCAGCGCGGCCTCGCTCTCCACCGGGTCGCCGCCGTAGAGCGGCAGGCTGTATTGCTCCTGCGCCTGCACATACTGGTTCTCCGTGCCGCTGGAGAAGGTCATCCAGCTGGACTGATCTTCCGATTCAGCCGCGACGCTCCCGCAGAGAAGCACCATCACCAGCGTCAGGGCCAGCAGTATCCCTTTACGCATCCGTGTTGTCCCTCCTTATCTTGTCCTAGCTCATTTCCCAGGCATTACGGTTCCTCCTGACAGGTGGCGCGGGTGCCCCACAGCGCGGCGCCCGTCTCATCCAGGGCCGAGAAGCAGACCACCCATTGTTTCTGACCCGCGTCGAGGGCCGTGTGGACGACGCCCTTCAGCGTCTCCTCCCCCAGCCGCAGGGTGATGTGCACCCCGTCCTCGCACGCCCAGGTGCCCTCCACGCAGCCCGTCACCGTGCCGTCCTCATGGAGCACAGCGGTATCGGACACATGCTCCACGGCGTTGATGTCGTGCTCGTGATCCAGCACCTTGTACAGCCCGGGAATCCTGTCCAGCGCCACCTGCTCCGGCATCTCGCCGGCATAGCGCAGCGGGGACACCACGGGCCAGCCATCCTCGTTCATGTACATCTCATGCACCCGCACGGAGAAGCTCTCGCCGGAGTTGGCGAAGCGGGTGTGGAAAATCAGGAAGTAGCGCCCGGTCTCCGGGTCGTACCAGGCGGAGTTGTGACCGGGGCTACGGTAGGCGACGCTCATCTGGTTCTTCTCCCCCGCCACCGGCTTGATCTGGTAGCCGCCCATGAGCTTCACGCCGTAGGGCTCATAGTCCGGGTCGTTGAAGAAGGTGCCGCTGCTGCCGCCGCAACGGATCATGGCGTTGCCCGCGAGATCCTCATAGGGGCCATCCGGGTTTTCGGAGCGGCAGACGCGGATGTTGTAGCCGCCGCTTGCGTCCAGGCCGCCGAAGGACAGGAACAGATAGTAGTAGTCCGTCTCCGGGCTGTAGAGGATGTAGGGGCCCTCGATGCGGGCGTGGTTGTTGCCCAGCAGCTTGGTGCCGTAGGGCTGCTGCCCCGCCAGCGGATAGCCCGTCTCGGGGTCCATCTCCAGAATGAAGATGCCGCCGGAGTAGGAGCCGTACACCATCCACAGCCGCCCCTCCTTGTCATAGAAGGCGCAGGGGTCCACCGCGTTGGGATAGTAGCTGGCGTTGTAGCCCGCGGCGCCGGACTTCAGCAGGATGCCCTGATTCACATAGGGCCCCTCCGGCGCGTCCGCGTAGGCCAGACCCAGCGCCGACAGCGGGCTGGAGCCCTCGCAGGTGCAGTAGTACATGGCGTAGGTGCCATTCGTCAGCTGCACCACGTCCGGCGCCCAGAAGGTGGTGGTTTTCGCGTAGGTCAGCGCCTCGCTCATCTGCTCCTGAACCTGCTCCACCAGCGTGCACTCCTGATCCGACGGCCCCTTGGAGATCATCTCCCAGGCGATCAGATCCTGTGACTTCGCCGCCGCCATATGGCTGCCGTAGATATAGAACCAGCCGTCATCCGCCAGGATGATGGACGGGTCGTGCACCGACACGTTCTTGAACGAAGGAATCGGCAGCATCTCATTCCCCTCCATCACCGCAGCCCCCGGCAACAGCAGGAGCAGACAGACGCACAGCAGCAGACAGATCCTTCTCATGAAAAATTCCTCCCACCTTCCGTTTCATCTTTCAGGACAATGCTTCAGGGCTCTCCGATGACGGTCTCCGGACATGGATGACATCATCCGGGCATAGGACATTTCAGGCATTTCGTATCGGGTGTATCCATTGTGCCATAGAATGCGTGGAAATTCCGCGCCTGTACAATCCGGCGAAATTTCTCCCGTATTCCAATTTCTTGTCCGTATTATATCACATCGAGTTCACATTGTCTACACTTTTCACGAAACTCACTGTATCTTTTTCGTATTTTGCACAAACATCAAGTTCTGTAAAACGGGAAAAAGTCCCACGGCGCGCCGGCGCTGCGGGACTTTCTCCTGGCTGTTCCATGCGGGATTGGGTTACTTCTCCGCCTCCGTGGCGGCCCCCTGCCGGCGCACCCTGAATACCGGCCGGCCTTCCGCGTCATAGGTCACATAGAGGTAGTGAGCGTGACGGTTGGGGTCGAACAGCGGGTCATCGGTGCGGATGCCGTCGTAGGTGCGGGCATGGTAGACCATGATGTCCCGGCCCTCGTCGTCCTTCACGAAGCTGTTGTGTCCGGGGCCATAGATGCCCTTCTCCGCGTCGGTGCCCAGCACGGGCCAGCGCTCCTTGCGCCAGGAGCGGGGGTCGAGCAGGTCGTCCCGCAGGTCGCAGGTCAGCATGCCCACACAGTAGCAGGAGCCCGTGCCGCTGGCGGAATAGGTCAGGTAGAGCTTTCCGTCGTGCACCAGACAGGCGGGGCCCTCGTTGACCCAGAAGTCCACCCGCTCCCAGTCATAGTCCGGGGTCGTGAGCATCACCATCACGGTGCCTAGCCGGTTGGGCGCTGCCATCTTCGCGATGTAGAGGTTGGAGATGTTGCTGGCCTTCTGGGCCCAGATGTAGTAGTACTCGCCCTGCCAGGGGAGGATGGTGGCGTCGAGGGAGAAGTCCGTGAAGGACTGGGGGTCGCCCTCGCAGGGCTGCATCTGCCCCAGCTCGTGCCACGCGCCCGTCATGGGGTCGCCGTCGCATGCCAGCACATAGGGGCGCAGCTTCCACATGTCGTCCCACTCGCTGGCGGCAAAGTAGATGTACCATTTGCCGAACACGAAGTGCATCTCCGGCGCCCAGATGTGCCGGCTCATGGGGCCGCGCTCATGCCTGGTCCAGATCAGGCGCTCCGGCGCGCTCCGCAGCCCCTCCAGCGTGTCCGACGCCCGCAGGAGAATGCGGTCGTAGTCCGGATAGGAAGCCGTAAAGTACCAGGTGCCGTCCGCGCCCCGGCAGACGAAGGGATCGGCGCGCTGCAGGATGAAGGGCTCGTTGTAGGGCGTGATGGGGCCGTTCATTTCTATGTCCTTCCAGTTGCTCATGGATGGGTTCCTCCTTGCTGTCCGGTTTTCATTATCCGCTGCTTGGCATTATACCCTGTCCGCGTCGGCTTTGTCAACCATGCCGCGAAAATCCCGCCCGGGAAAACGTGCGGGGGTGTCCGCCACGGAACCGCGTATTGACGTTCCGGCGGTTTGCGCCTATACTATAGGAAAATCTGTCCAGCATAGGAGTGCCTGCCATGTTCACCATCCTGCTTGTCGAAGACGATGCCGTCCTGCGGGGCGGCCTGACCGAGCTGTTCACCCGGGAGGGGTACGGCGTTGTCACCGCCGGCTGCGTGCGGGAAGCCCGCGAGCGGCTGTCCGGCAGCGTGCAGCTGATCGTGCTGGACGTCAGCCTCCCCGACGGGGACGGCGTTTCCCTGTGCCGTCAGTGGCGCGGCGCGGGCATCACCGTGCCGATTCTGTTCCTCACCGCCCGGGACGAGGAGCTGGACGTGGTGCGCGGGCTGGACGGGGGCGGCAACGACTATGTGACCAAGCCCTTCCGCATGATGGAGCTGCTCAGCCGCATCCGGGCCCTGCTGCGCGGCAGCGGCGGTCAGACGCCCGCCCTGCTCTGCCGCAGCGGCATCGAGGTGGATCAGGCCCGCATGCAGGTGCGCAGGGACGGCGAGACGCTGCCCCTGACGCTGACGGAATACCGCATCCTGCTGACGCTGATGCGCCATGGCGGCATCGTGCCCCGCGCCCTGCTGCTGGAGGCCCTGTGGGACGTGGACAGCCGCTTCATTGACGATAACACGCTGTCGGTGCATGTGAGCCGGCTGCGGGAGAAGATCGGCGCGGAGCGCATCCGCACCGTGCGGGGGGTGGGGTATCAATGGGCGGATTGATCGCGGCGCTTTCCCTCGTGAGCGCGGCGCTGCTGGCGCTGCTCCTGCTGCACCTGCGTCAGCGCCGGCGCATCCGCCGCCTGTCCGAGCAGATGGAGCGCTTTCTGGTGTGCGGCGGCGAGCCCCTGCGCTTCTCCGTCCGGGAGGACGCCCTGGCACCCCTGCAGAACGCCGCCGCCGAGCTGGAGAACCAGGTGCTGCTGGCCCGGGAGCAAAGGCAGGCGGAGCGCCGCGCCACCCGCGACCTGACGGCGGACATCTCCCATCAGCTCAAGACGCCGCTGGCCTCCCTGCGCCTGTTCTGCGAGATGGACGGGAGCGCCCACATGCCCGGTCAGCTGGCCCAGATTGAGCGCATGGAGCGGCTGATTCAGTCCCTGCTGCGGCTGGAGCGGCTCTGCGCGGACGGCTACGAGTTCACCTTCGCCGACCACGACGTGTCCGTCCTCCTCCGGGACGCCTGGCAGGGACTCGCCTCCGTGTACCCCGGGAAAAGGCTGACCGTCGAGGGGCATGCCGTCATCCGCTGCGACGGCAAATGGCTGGGCGAGGCCTTCCTGAACCTGCTGAAGAACGCCTGTGAGCACACGCCGGAGGACGGGGAGATCACCGTGCGCATGGAGCGGAGCGAGGCCTCCTTCCTCTGCACCGTGTCGGACAACGGCGGCGGGGTGCGCCCGGAGGAGCTGCCGCGCCTGTTCGACCGGTTCTACCGCGCACACAGCCGGGAGACGGGCGGTGCCGGCATCGGCCTCGCCATCGTGCGGGAGATCGTCCGGCGGCACCATGGCAGCATCTGCGCCGAGAACATCCCGGGCGGGCTGCGGATGGTCATGACCCTGCCGGTGCTCAACCTTGCGAAATCGTAAGACCGGCGTCACCCGAACGTAAGGTTCCGCTGATAGAATGGGGCTGCAAGGAGGTCATGAACCATGGAAATCATGCGATGCGAAAACCTCTCCAAGGTCTATCAGACGGGCGAGAGCAGGGTGATTGCCCTGAACGGGGTGTCCCTGTCCCTGACGCAGGGCAGCTTCACCGCCATCACCGGGCGGAGCGGCAGCGGCAAGTCCACGCTGCTGCATCTGCTGTCCGGGCTGGATCACCCCACGTCGGGCCGGGTCTTCTATCAGGGCGCCGAGCTGTACCGCTACCGGGACAATCAGCTGTCCGTGCTGCGCCGCCGCCGGTTCGGCTTCGTGTTCCAGAGCTACAATCTGGTGCGGGAGCTGACCGGCTGGGAGAACATCCTGCTGCCGGTGATGCTGGACAGCCGCCGGGCGGACGAAGCGTATCTGAACCAGCTCGTCGACCTGCTGGGCATCCGCGACCGCCTGTCCCACCTGCCCGGGGCCATGAGCGGCGGACAGCAGCAGCGCGTGAGCATCGCCCGGGCGCTGGCGAACAAGCCCGCCCTGCTCTTTGCCGACGAGCCCACCGGCAATCTGGACGGCAGGAGCGGTCGGGAGGTGCTGACCCTGCTGCGGCAGGTGAACCGGGAGCTGGGCATCACACTCGTGCTGGTGACCCACGACCTGAACGTCGCCGAGCAGGCGGATCGCATCATCCAGCTGGAGGACGGTCAGGTGGCCCGGGACAGCGGGGTGATGCAGGCATGAAGCGTCTCACCATGAATCAGGTGGCCCGGGCCAACCTGAAGCACAACCGCCGATCCTACGCCAGCCTTGCCGTCGGCATCCTGCTGGCGGTGTATCTGGCCTGCGCGGCGGTGCTGTGCATCCACGGCACGCTGGCGGCTCAGGAGGAGCAGGCGGCCCGGGCGTTGGGCCGGGCGGACACGATTCTCTACAACAGCCCGGGCGTCACCGACGACCAGCTGCGCAGCAGCGGGCTCTTTGAGCAGCTGGGGCACATCCATGTCACCGCCACGGTCGGGGACGGGGAGGTGGCGTTGGGCTGGTATGACGAGACCGCCCGGCAGCTCATGAACCGCCGCTGTCCGGAGGGGCGCATGCCGGAGCAGCCCGGCGAGATCGCCGCCGAGCGCAGCGCGCTGGACAGGCTGGGGCTGGAGAGCGCCGCCATCGGCGACACCTTCACCTGGACCCTGCAGCCCTTTGAGGGCATCCCGGAGCAGCGCAGCTACACGCTGGTGGGCATCCTCGCGGAGCAGAGTGACCGACTGAACCCGGACCGGTGGTTTAAAACGGCCTGGGGAACGGTGCATCTGCCCGCCATCCTGACCTCCCCCGACGAGCCGGCCTTTCCGGTGGGCAGCGATACCGTCCACCGGGTCATGACCGACAGGCCCCTGGTGACCCTGAACCAGATTCAGAGCTGGCAGGGCGGCCTGCTGCACATGACCTGCCACATCAGTCGGGTGACCGGAAAGATCACGCCCTATGACAGCACGGAATACGAGCTTGAGCAGCAGGCCTCGCAGGCCCTGCTCTGGGCGATGCTGGGCGGTGCGCTGCTGCTCTCCGCCTGCGTTGGCATCGCCTCCGCCATGGAGAGCGTGCTGGCCCGGAAGGCCGAGGACATCGGCATGCTGCGGGCCGTGGGCGCGACACGACGCCAAATCCGGCGCATCTTCGGTCGGGATGCTTGGCTGCTGGCGCTGACCGCCCTGCCCGTGGGGGTGGCGCTGGGCTGCCTGACGGCGTGGCTGCTGTCCTGCCTGATGCCGGAGGAGCTGCTCTTCCGCCCGTCTCCGTGGCTGCTGCTGCCGGTGGTGGCGGTGTCGGGTCTCTGCGTGTTTCTGTCCTCCGCGCTGCCCCTGCGCCGGGCCTCCCGGCAGCTGCCCATGGGCGTGATGCGGGACGCGGCGATGCTGCGCAGGGCGCGTCCCTTCCGCCGCCGCGCCGCCTTCGATGGCCCCCGGCTGATTTCTCTGCGGCAGCTTCGCTTCCATCCCCTGCGTCAGGCGGGCAGCGCCTGCATGGCGGCGCTGATGCTCACATGCCTGATGCTGCTGTGCGCCCTGGTTTCGCACATGGACTGGAGCGCCCTGGGCTATCAGGAGGCGTTCACCCTGTCCGGCAGCGAGCCGGGGCCGGTAACGCTCCGGGCCGACCCCTTCGTACAGACGCAGCAAACCAGCGTCGGCCTGACGCCCGGCGACCTTCAGCAGCTGAAGTCCCTGCCCCTGGTCAGCCGGGTGAACACCCGGCTGCGTACCACCGCCATCCTCCTGCTGCCTGGCGAAGCGCCGGACTACTTCAGGGCGCAGTATGTGTCCCTGCGCATGCCCAACGGCTACGAGACCGGCATCCGCATCTGCGGCACGGACAGCAGCCTGAACACCGCCTATCTGGACGCGCCGGACGGCAGCGCCGTCTTTGCCGACGAATTTCAGGCCCTTGACGCGGCGCTGGGCGCGGCGAAGCACCGTGCCCTGCAGCAGGCCACGGGCATAGCGCAGCCCATGGTGCCCATATCCGTTGTCGTCGCCACGCTGGATGACACGAATTTCGCGGACTATCTGGTGGCGGGCGGCGTGGATACCGCCGCGCTGGACGAGGGCAGGGAAATCCTGGTCTATGCGCCGAACATCGTGGCCCGAGCCACCGGGGATACGGGCGGCATGGTCACGACCAACCAGTACTTTGACGACGAAATCGACCCGGCCCGGTGGGACGTCGTGCTGATGAACGACTTCTTCGCCGTCGGGCAGGCGCTGCCCCTGATGCAGCTTGCCGGCATGCCGCCGGACACGTCCACCGACCTCATGGACGAGGACGCGCTGTGCAGCTATTACGGCGCTCTGGCACGGACGGACGCCGCGCCCGTGGTGGGCGGCATCCTCAAGGGCACCTTCAGCATTGACGGCACCAGCTTCTTTAGCCCGTGCCTGATCACCACCGACAGGGGCGCGGAGGCCCTGGGGCTGCGGAGCAACGGTGCGACGTCGGTCAGCGTGGATCTCAGCGCCGTGCCGGACGCGGACACGGAGGCCCTTCTGGCGGAGCGCATCGAGCGCATTGGCAACCGCTGCGGCATGGTTTTCACGAACCAACTGGAAGTCCGCCGCGACGCACGGGCCTACCAGCTGCAGCTGCTCCTGCTGTTCGGGGGCATGGTGCTGCTGTTCTTCGCGGTGTCCGTGTCCATGCAGGTGACGAACGCCTCCCGGCACATCCGGGCGGACGAGCGGATGATCGGCACGCTCCGTGCCGTGGGCGCGGACGCGGGCGCGCTGATGCGCTGCTACCGGCTGCCCGTCCTGCTCGCCGCCGTCTGCGGACTGGTTCTGGCCTCGGCAGTCTGCGGCGCCATCCACCGGGCTGGTCTCCTGCTGTTCAGCCCGTGGCAGCTGCTTGCCGCTCTGGTCATGACCGCGCTGTACGGGCTGTGCGCCCTCGCGGGCGTCCGGAGTCAGCTGCGCCGCATCGTGAACAAGAGCATCATTGAGAACATCAGGGAGCTGTAACAACATGAAAAGCAAAGCCTTCACCGCGGTGCTGCTGACCGCGCTGTTCCTTGTACCCATTTGGACGGGGGCCGCCGGGGAGGACGCCTTCACCCTCGACCTGACACGCGTGCTGCCGGGCATGAACCGCAGCTGGCTGCAGGGCTATGAGCCCTCCGTTTCCCAGGACAGGCTGACGCTTCTGCTGCCCATCCTGTCATCGCGGGCTTCCGGCCCCATCGAAACCGCGCTGATCGTGGCAGACGAGGCGCACTCCCCCTTCAAGCCCCAGACCATGAGCGTCCGGACGCAGCCCTCCGAGGGCGGCATCTACGCCGTGCGGCTGCCGCTGTCGCTGTACGCGGATCGAACCAACGGCGACTACGCCTGCGTCCTGCGCATCAGCGGCAGCACCGAATCCGGCGAGGCGCTCGTCACGGAGCTGCCCTACACCCTCCGCATCCGGGACGGGCAGCCCAACCGGGAGCCGCTGCGCATGCAGATCACGGACGTGCTGACCGACCTGAAGGTCGGCGAGGATGGCTGGGTGCGGATGACGCTCACCAACCCGTGCCGGACGGTCACCTTTGAGCAGCCTGTGCTGCGCCTCAGCGACGAGCGCCGCGAGATTCTCCCGCAGGGAGCCGATGTCGTGTATCTGGATGACCTGCCCCCCGGTGGGCAGCAAACGGTCACGTTCCCCATGACGGTCACCCCCGGCGCCACCGTGTCCCATCACAGCCTGCAGCTCAGCCTGAGCTGGCAGGCGCTGGGCCAGACCGTGACGCAGACGGAGTGCCACACGGTTTCCGTCACGCAGGAGCCGCGTCTGGAGCAGGGCGGCCTCCGGATGGCAGACAGCGTGGTCGCGGGCGATTCGCTCACCCTCACCCTGCCGCTGATGAACCTGGGCCGCGCCGAGCTGACAAACGTGCTGGTCTCCGTATCGCTGCCCGGCATCACGGAGAAGCAGAGCGTGCTGGTGGGCACCATCGCCCCCGGCGAGACCCGGAACGCCCAGCTGACGCTGACCCCCGGCAGGCATCTCTCCGGCGATTTCACCGGCACGCTGACGGTGGAAGCCACGGATGCCCTCGGCAGCCCGACCGCCCTCACCCTGCCGGTCGCCCTGACCGTGGAGCCGCCCCCGGTCACCGCCGCCCTTGACGCGCCCGCCCCGGCGGAGGAGCCATCGCATCTCACCGGAGGTCTGCTCGCCGGATGCGCCCTGCTGCTCGTCCTCTGCGTGGCACAGGGCGTGGTGCTGCGCAGGAAAATCCGCAGACTGGAGGAGGAGCGGCTGTGAGCAGCGCATAACCTCCTGACATCGCCCCCCCGGAACCGAAAAAGGCCGGGAAGGGGACATTCCCCTTCCCGACCGCATCGCCGGATCAGTTGTTCAGCGATTTCTTGTCGATGATCGCGCCGCTGTCGGTCACCCACTGCTCGACGGTCTCCTCGTAGAAGGCCTGCTGCTTCTCGGCAAGCTCGGTGCTCTCGAGGGTGTCGCGCACGTCCGCCAGGTCCACGGGGCCCTCCGGCACCTCGCTGGCGTACTGGATGATGTAGTAGCCGTAGCTGCCGCGGGTCTTGTCGGACCAGCCGCCCACGTTCTCAATCGCCATGGCGGCCTCCACGAACGCGCTGTCAAAGCTGCTGAAGCCCTCGCACACAGCATAGCCGTTCTCGGCGGTGGTGCCGGAGAGCATGCCGGGATCGTCGGTGTGCTCCGCCATCAGCTCGTTCCAGTCGGCACCCTCCGCCAGCTTCGCCAGCACCTCGTCCGCCTCGGCGTCCAGGTTGGCATAGGCCTGCTCGGTGGCCTCGGCAGCCAGGCGCTCGTACTCCTCACCCGTCACGCGGGCAGCCATGTAGTCGCGCACCAGCTGGTTGATCGTCTGCTGGGTCTCGTCCTCGGTGGCCTCGAAGGTGTCGGTCACAGCGGCCTCCAGCTCCGGCACAACCACCGGCGCGGCGGTGGGCTCGGCAGCGGGCTCCGCATCCTCAGCGGGCGCCTCGGTGGCCTCCGCCTCCTCAGCGGCGGGCTCAGCGCTCTCCTCGGCGGGCACCTCGGTGGCCTCCGCTTCCTCGGCGGCGGGCTCGGCGCTTTCCTCGGCAGGCGCCTCGGTGGGCTCAGCCGTGGGTTCCGCCGTGGGCTCGGGAGTGGGCTCAGCCGTGGGCTCGGGGGTGACCTCGGTCACGACCACACTCACCTGCGCGGACAGGGCATCCACGTCCACCGTGCCGTACTCCGCCAGGGAGCCCAGCAGCGCGGTCGCCTCGTTCTTCTTGGCCTCGGCCTTGTCGTTCAGGCCGTCAATCAGCTCCTGATCGGCATCGCTGATCTTGATGAGCAGGTTCTTGACCATGCGGTAGCCCGCGGGCCGGTAGTACACGGTGGAACCGCCGTTGACCGCCGTGCCGTAGGCGCTCAGGTTGCTCTCATAGGAGGCCTTGGCGCTCTCCACCTGCTCGTCAAAGGCAGCCTGCAGCTCCTCCTCGGTGACGGCGACATCCTTGACGACCTCATCGTAGAGCTTCTGCTGCATCGCGGCCTGCTTCATGTCCTCCACGGAGGCGCAGCCGGTGTAGAGGTAGATGTAGTAAGTCACATAGGAGTCCAGCTCCTCGGCGCTGACGCTCTCGCCGAACCAGCCGGAGAACATATCATAGTACTCCTGCCAGTCCGCCTCGATGTCGGCGATCTCCTCGTCGGTCAGGGTATCGAAGCCCATCTCGGCGAGCTTGAGGGACACGACCTCCTGCTCCACCAGGCTGTGGATGACCTCATCCTGCGCGCTGGCGATGACCTCCTCGTTGGTGGTGTCGATGGTGTAGCCATAGTTCTGGTAATAGCTGTTAGCCAGCTGGGTCAGGTAGTTATCCACATAGGCCTTGACCTCGGCCTTGGTGTAGACCTTTTCGCCCACCGTCACGATGGGGGTGGCGTCGTCCACGTCCTGATTGACCGTCACCAGCGCGCAGCTGGACAGCGTCATGCACAGAACCAGCAGCAGCGCCAGCAAAGACTTTCTGTTCATCAAAAACTCTCTCCCATTCTTTCAACAAGTCCGGACAAGCCGGGTATTCCCTGTCATTATACCGCAGGAAAACGCCTATTGCAAGGCAATTCGCGGTTTTTCCTGTGAATTTATCGTGAACGTGTCCCGCGCAGGGCCCCTCCCGTTCAGTGGAGGCCGCCGGTCAGCCGGTAGGCGCGCTTGAGATAGCCGTCCAGATTGCCATACTCGGACACGGTGATCTCCGGGATGTCCAGGTGCTCCATGCACGCCATGAGGATGCAGATGCCGTGCACCACGATGTCCGCCCGGTTGGGCTGCAGCCCGGGCAGGTTGAGCCGCTGCTCCATGGGCATATCCGCCAGCAGCAGCGCCTGCCCTGTCACGTCCTCCCGGGACAGGCGGGTGCCGTGCATGTAGGTGCGCTCCGTCCAGTGGACGCCCCGCACCATCGCCGCCAGGGTGGTGAAGGTGCCGCCGGTGCCAATCCAGCCGTTGGGCCGCACGAAGGCCGGATGGGCCGCCAGCCCCTCCCGCAGGATGCGCTCCGCCGTCGCCCTGACCTGCGCCACGTCCGCCGCGCAGCCGATGGGCTGCATCCGGAACAGCCGCACCGCCCCCATCTGACAGGACAGGGCGCACGCCACCTCCAGCCCCTGCCCCACGATCAGCTCCGTGGAGCCGCCGCCGATGTCGATGACACCCGTGCGGCCTCCGTCCGTGGCCCCCAGAAAGCTCAGCTCCGCCTCGGTCTCCCCGGAGCAGATCTCCAGCTCCACCTGCGCCTCCGCCCGCAGCAGCGCCGCCAGCGCCCCGGCGTTCGCCGCGTCCCGGGTCGCGGAGGTCGCGAACAGGCGCACCTCCGCCGCGCCCTCCCGCCGGGCGTCCTCCGCCATGCGGCGCACCGCCTCCACGGTCTTGTCCATGGCCTCGCGGCTGAGATTGCGCTGCGCGTCCAGCCCCGCGAACAGCCGGGTACCCGCCCGGTCGCGCCGGATGCGGACGCCCCGGTCCCCCGCCACCTCAGCCACCAGCATCCTCACCGAATTGGAGCCGATCCCGATCACCGCCACCTTCATGCGATTCGCTCCTTCCGTATGCTCCGTTTTCTTCCCGTTCCCGCCGTGTGCTTCCGTCCCCCAATGTACAAAAAAGAACCCATGCCATGCAGGGGTTCAGAACTGGCCCAGCTTGCGCTCCTCCATCAGGATCGTCCACTCCTCCTCGGTGTAGTTCTTCAGCAGCTCCTCATTGACAACCTCAAAGAGCAGCTCGCCGGACTTGATGAAGTCCTGCTTGCGCGCCTCGGTCTCCAGCTGCGCAGTGGTGCCCAGGTTGTCCATCTTATCGCGCAGGTTCTCGGTCTCCTCCTGGTTCTCGCTGATCTCCACGCGCAGATCGCCGGCCTCCACCTTCAGTCCGCGCAGGGAGGCGTTGTCGCGCTGATAGCAGGCCACGCAAATCAGCACCGCCGCCAGCAGCACGGGCACGATCACAAACCAGCTGACGCGCTTGAGCTTCCAGTCCCTCATGGTGCCTTCTCCTCCTCGGCCCGACGTTCTTCGTCCGTATTGAATTCATCGCGGGCCTGTGCTTTTCCTGCCTGTGCAGGGGAACTTTTGCGGCAAAGTTTTGCCGCGGCGCTCAGCAGAGGGGCCACCCCGGCACCCCAGAGCGCCGCGCCCAGCATCAGGCCCAGAAGCCCGTAGGCCCGGGCGCCGCCGCCGGAGCGGAGCGTCACCGCGCCGAAGGCCAGCGCGCCCGCCGTGCACCAGACCACATCCCACACGCTGCCCGCCAGGCGGCTACGCCGGTGGAGCGTCCGGGACAGCTGCAGCGCCGCCCCCAGCGCCACGCCGCACAGGCACAGCCGCAGGAAGGCCTCGCACTGCCCCCGGCGTGCGAACAGCGCCTCCAGCATCATGCGTCCTGCCCCCGCTTCCGCCAGCCCCGCCGTCTGCCGGGGCCCTCGTAGGCGGCACCGTCGATGGTGCCCTCCAGCTGCAGCCTGCCGCTCTCCAGCTGCAGGGCGGTCACATGCAGCTCGCTGCCCGTCAGGATGAGCCGCCCGCCGTGGGTGCGCAGCACCACCATGCGGTCGTCAAAGCTCTCCACGTCCGTCACGCCGGTGAGCGCGGCGGTGCGGCGCCGGTCGATGGTGATGCTGCAGCCCGGCGCCGTGCCGCTGCCGTTTCCCGATCCCGCTGCCCTGTTCATGCGCGCACCTCCCTGCTCAGAGGGTATGCGCCTCCCCGCCGCCGCATGACCGTCAGCCGAACATGCTGATCTGGCTCGTCTCGCTCAGCCCCTCAAGGCTGCCGTGCTGCCGCAGCAGCTCGATGACGCCGCTGCCGACCTTGCCCCGCTGCATCAGGTCCTCCACGGACAGGAACCGGCCCTGCTTCCGCGCCTCGACGATGGGCACCGCCGCCGCCTCGCCCAGGCCGCCCAGGCTCGTGAACGGGCAGCGGAGGTTGCCGTCCTCCAGCAGGAATTTCTTCACGTCGCTCTTGTACAGATCCACCGGCAGGAACCGGATGCCGCGCATGCGCATCTCCAGCACCAGCTCCAGACAGGTGGCCTGCTGCTGCTCCTTGCCGGTGGCCTTGGTATCGCCGTCCCGCAGTTCGTGCAGCTTCTGGCGGATGGTGTCCGGGTCGATGAGCATGGTCATGGCGTCGAAGCCGTCGCCACGGATGGTGAAGTACGCGGCGTAGTAGGCCTGGGGATAGTGCACCTTGAACCAGGCCACGCGCAGGGCCATGGTCACATACGCCACCGCGTGGCCCTTGGGGAACATGTACTTGATCTTCCGGCAGCTCTCCATGAACCACTGGGGCACATGGGCGTCGATCATGGCCTGCTCCATCTCGGGCTTGAGGCCCTTGCCCTTGCGGACGCTCTCCATGGTGGTGAAGGCCATCTTGGGGGCCACGCCCTGCTCGATGAGGTAGTTCATGATGTCGTCACGGCAGCAGACGCACTCCTTCAGCGTGGCCACGCCCTGCACGATCAGGTCCTGGGCGTTGCCCAGCCACACGTCGGTGCCGTGGCTCAGGCCGGAGATGCGCAGCAGCTCCTCCATGGTGGAGGGGTGGGTGTCGTCGAGCATGCCGCGAACGAAGGCCGTGCCGAACTCGGGCACGCCGAAGGTGCCGGTGGTGCAGTCGATCTCCTCCTCGGTCACGCCCAGCGCCTCCGGGGAATGGAACAGGCTGCGCACCGCCGGGTCGTCCAGGGGCACGTCCTTGTAGTCGATGCCGGTCAGCTCCTTCAGGTAGTGCAGCACCGTGGGATCGTCGTGCCCGAGGCAGTCCAGCTTCACCAGAATGTCGTGCATGGAGTTGAAGTCGAAGTGGGTGGTGGTGAAGTCGCTGTTCAGGTCGTCCGCCGGGTGCTGCACGGCGGTGAACTGGCTGATGTCGTACTCCTTGGGCACCACGACCATGCCGCCCGGGTGCTGGCCCGTGGTCTTTTTCACGCCCACGCAGCCCGCCACCAGCCGCTCCTTCTCGGTGTTGCCCGCCTGAATGCCCCGCTCCTCCAGGTACTTGGACACATAGCCGTAGGCGGTCTTGTCCGCCAGACCGGAGATGGTGCCCGCCCGGAACACGTGATCCTTGCCAAACAGCTCCTCCACATAGTGGTGGGCCTTGTTCTGGTACTCGCCGGAGAAGTTCAGGTCGATGTCGGGCACCTTGTCGCCATTGAAGCCCAGGAACGTCTCGAAGGGGATGTCGAAGCCGTCCTTGACCAGGTTCTGCCCGCAGATGGGGCATGCCCGGTCGGGCAGGTCAACGCCCACGCGGTAGAGGCTCTTGTCCACGTCGAAGAAGCCCTTGCGACACTTGAGACAGC
>JAEDKS010000200.1 GCA_016295665.1 Clostridia bacterium | reverse complement strand
TGCGGTAGTAGCTCAGTTGGTAGAGCGCCACCTTGCCAAGGTGGAGGTCGCGGGTCCGAGCCCCGTCTACCGCTCCACAGACGTCCGTCCTTCGGGACGGGCGCTTTTTTTGCGTCCCGCCGGCCTTGCCCCGGGGCGCGGAGCTCCCCGAACGGAGGGGCGGCACAGGCGTGGCGACACGGGAGAACCCGGGCGTGAAAAAGCCCCCTCCGCGAGCCTCCGGGGGAGGAAGGGGGGAGGGGGTCGTTCAGGACTGGGAGCCTTCGCCGGGGACTCCGGGCGCGGGCTGGGGTGCGGTCTGAGGCCCGGTTCGATGTGCGGGTTGGGGCCCGGTGGCGGGATGCGCCTCCCGCTTCCGGCGGGGCCAGAAGCACCACAGGGCGATGAGCAGGAACAGCGCGCTGACGATGCACAGGCAGGCCGCGCCGCTGCGGTGCTGGGCCAGATAGCGGTGGGCGTCGTCGGCGAGGGCCTGCCACTGGCTGGCGAGATAGGCGTAGTTGCTGCCATAGGTGCCCTCGGACAGGGCAAGGCAGGCAGCAGCCTCCTGCTCATAGCGGGCCACGTTGTCCCGGTAGAGCGCATATTGATCGGTGGAAACGGACTGCCAGGCGAGAACCAGCAGCAAACAAGCCAAAACAACCAGAATGATTCCCACAAGCCACTTCCGGCTCCTGGACTGCAACGTGGATTTGATGCTCATGCCGTTTCTCCTTTTGTCAGAGACGGAACCTCCGCCGCCGCGAGGGCGGAGCGTCTAATTCGACATATATACCGTACCACAGCTTTGCCGCCCTGTCAAGAGAAAAACGTCGAATCCGGGTTTTTTCCGTCACAGCCTGCACACATCGCCCTCGCTGGAGATGCGGGTCATGACCCCGTCCCGGATGCGCCAGGCCTCGCCGTAGAGGGTGGCGGCGCCATGCTCCACCAGCACGAAGCTGCCGTCCACCAGCGCGTAGAAGGTGCGGCCCCGGCTGTCGGGCAGGGTGATGTCCTCAAACAGGCGCAGCCCGTCCACCCGGTTGTCCCGAACCATCTGGTAGTGGGGGAGCACCATCACGTCGGTAAGCCCCAGACCGGGCAGGAAGCGCTGATAGGCGGGGTCGGTGGCCTCGCCGGGCTCCTCGGGCTGGGCGTAGACCGGGTCACAGCAGTTCATGGTGCCGGCGCTGATGCCCATGACGATGCCGGGGTAGTCGCGGAGCAGCGCCTTCAGTCCGAGGCGGGCGAAGAAGGCGTTCTCCGTGGGCACGTGCCCGCCGGAGAGCAGCACCACGCCGCGCTCCGCGAGCAGGGCGGGCAGCTGGTCGGCGTTGCGGTCGTCCACGATGGTGGTGCGTGTCAGCGCCATGCCGTGGTACAGAAACGCCCGGTGGAAGGTCTGGGCCATCTCATCGTTCCGGTCGTAGGCATTGGGGGTGGAGGCGATCATGACGCAGCTGCACCCGGGCTGAAACCGCGCCCGGAGCAGCTCGACGAAGTGGTTCCGCTCAAAGAAGATGCAGGGCAGGTCGCAACCCGCGGGCACATGGTTGTCGCAGGGGCTGCTGGTGAGAAACAGGTGCATGGTGTGTCCTCTCCTTCCTTCAATCTTTGTGGAAAGGGCAGCCCCGGTCTTGCGGGGCTGCCCGGTCAGGGTACCTTGGGTCAGGAATCCAGCGGTGTGCCGCCCTGTCCGTCCTCGGTGCGGTGCTGCTGGCGGAGCCTGTCAGACCGGCGATGGGTCGTCTGGGTGCCGGTGCTGCCGCTGTTGCCGCTGCCGGAGCCGCTGCTGACCGGGTTGGTGCCGGTGGGCTGCTGCGTCACGGGCCGCTGATAGGGACTGGTGGTCGGCTCCGCATGGGGCACGGACGGCGTCTGTGCACGCGGCGCGGGCTGTGCAGGCTGGTTAGCCTGAGCCGGACGCTGCGCGTTCTGCGCGGGCTGCACCGGATGCGGCGCGGGCTGCACAGGCTGGGGAGCCTGTGCCGGGCGCTGCGCGTTCTGTGCGGGCCGCTGGGCAGGCTGCGTGGGCTGCGCGGGCCGCTGGGCTGTGCCGGGCTGCGGGTAGGTGCCAGTTCGGGGCGCGCCGGGGGTACCGGCGGGCTTCTGGGCGGCCTGCTGCGCCGCGCCCGCACGCTGCTGGGCCGCCTGAGCCGCCCGGCGCTGGGCTGCGCGCTGGGCCGCCTTGCGCTGGTTGTTGCGGTGCAGGACGAAGGCATACGCGCCGCTGCCCAGCAGCAGGAGCACCAGCACCAGCACGATCCAGCCGAAGCCGGAGCCGCCCTGTCCGTCGCCGCCGTCGTCCATGTCCACCGTAGCCAGGGGCTCAAAGGTGGGCAGCTCCTCCGCAGAGGTGCCGGGAGAGGCCTCGGGCGAGGCGCTGGGGGAGGTGGTGGGCTCGTCGGTCACCAGGGGCGGGATGGTTGGCATGGGAGGCCAGGTGGCGTAGCTGGTGTTCAGCCCGCTATTGGGATCTGTCCAGCTGTTGACGTTCTGCTGCTCCTGTGAGATGAAGGAGCCGATGGAGCCCGTGGTGGCGGTGGCAGAGGCCACCGAGTTGTTTTGGATGCCCTGCTGGTACAGGTCGCTCTTCAGGAAGGTTTCCAGCTCGTTGAGGCTCATATGGTGGAACAGATCGCCGCGCACATAGCCCCGGTTGCCGTTGTACTCAATGTTGTACCACACGGTGCCGTTGACGTTCTCGGTGCCGAGCACCAGGCAGAAGGCGTAGTTCCGCAGCTCCGCCACCACGGAGACCGAGGTGCTGGGCTGTTGACGCAGGTTCACGCGACCGGAGTTGGAGGCGTAGATATAGCCGTAGCTGGACGGGCTGTTGGGGTCATAGGGCTGGGGCGTGGTCGTGGTGGTGGGTTCAGGGGTGGCGGGGCCGGAGAGGTACTCATCCAGCTCCTCCTCGGTCATCATCCGCAGCATGTCGGAGCGGATGTAGCCCCACTGGCCCTCGTACTGCACGGAATGCCAGGTCCAGCCGTCGGCGGTGTCGTAGATCTGGGAGCCGACAAAGACAGCGGTGTCCTTGTTCAGCAGCGCCAGATTGACGCTCTTGTCGTCGGGCATGTTGCGGAAGGGCACGTTGTCGCCCAGGGTGTAGAACCAGCCGCTGATCTGCACGGGCGTGACCTGGGGCGTAGCCTCGGGCGTGGCGGTGGGATGCAGCTCGTTCCACTGATCCAGATAGAACTTGGCCTCCTGGGCGTTGATGCGGCGCAGGCTGCTGTCGAGCACATAGCCGGACACGCTGTCAAGGGTGGTCACCATGCTCCAGGCGGTGCCGTCCTCGGCGTACACCTGTCCGGACACGGTCAGCAGTGTGTCCCTTTCCAGCCGGGTCATGAGGCTGGAGTCGGCGGTGGAGACACCGTCACGCAGGGCGGTGATCTCGCTGGTCAGCGCGTAGCCCTGATACTGCTCGGGCACTGCGGTAGGCACAGCGGTGGGCACCTCAGTGGGCACTTCGGTGGGAACCGCCGTGGGCACCTCGGTGGGCAGCTCGGTCGGAATCGCCGTGGGTACATTGGTGGGCAGCTCGGTCGGAACCGCCGT
>JAEDKS010000029.1 GCA_016295665.1 Clostridia bacterium | reverse complement strand
CGTTGGTCTTGTCATAGGCCCGCTGGATGCGCCCGCCCAGCTCCGGCAGCACCATGACCAGAAGGTACTCGTTCTCCAGAAAGATGGCGGTGTAGGGCTTGTCCTCCCGCTCGTCGAGAATCCTGTCCACCACGGGCAGCGGGTACACCTTGCCGCTGGAGCCCTGATAGACGCGCTTTTCCAGAAACATGGGGTTCCTGTCCGGCTGCCCGATGCCGTAGGTGGGGATCATGACGGTTTCGACGCGGATGCTTGCGGTGGGGGTCATGGCTGGATTCCTCCTGTCTGTCAAGGCTGACTGCCTGTTCTGTAGCGGGTGGGGGTCATGCCCTGGGTGCGGCGGAAGGCGGCGGTGAACATGCTCTCGGAAGCATAGCCCGCCATGCCGCTGATCTCACCCACGGACAGCGTGGTCGTTTTGAGCAGATACCGGGCGTGGTTCATGCGGCTCATGATGATGTACTGCCGTGGGGTCACGCCCATGACCTGGCGGAACACCCGGATGAAGTGGTACTCGCTGAGCCCCACCATCCTTGCCAGCTCCGCCACGGGCGGCTCGTCCCCCACGTGGCGGTTGATGCACGCCACCGCCCGGTCGATCAGCCCGGCCCTGCCGCCGATCAGCGCGGGCTCGGCGCTCTCCGTCAGGGCCGTGAGGGCCTGGGTCAGCAGCAGCGCCATTCGGGGCTCGCTCAGGGGCTGACCCAGATGAAACATGTCGAAAATGCTCTGCAGGGCCCCGTGCACCTCCTGCAGCCGGTGGGTGGCAAAGACCAGCCCGTTGAGCCGCTTCACAAGGCTGTAGTACCCCTTCGCCGCCGCGCCGTCGAAATGCACCCACAGAGCGTGCCAGCCCGTGTCCGAGGCATAGCGGTGGGGCCTGTTGCAGTCGAGGAGCACCGCCTGCCCGGCCCGGGCGGTGAGGTGCTCGCCCTCTGTCGTAATCTGTACCTGCCCCTCCAGAATGACCTCCATCAGATAGCTGTCGAAGGAGGTGCGGTTCAGCTCATACCCCGGGGCGTAGGTGAAATCCCCCGCGCACACGACGTAGAGCAGATGCTCCCGGGCCAGCAGGCTGGGCGAGAAATTGTAGTACACCGAGGACGGACTGACACCGTTTTCCAGAGACCTCATCCGCTTTCCTCCCCCTCTCCGGTCGGACGCGCCGCCTTTTTCCCTATTTCCGATGCCTTGATTATACCATGGCTTTCCCCTTCTTTCCACCCGCAGGGTTGCGGAGTTTTGTCTCAAAATTGCGATTTTTCATGGGAGGCTGGGGCGGCAGGCGGAGCGGGACGGTTTGCCTCCCGGGCGGTTCATCCCGTCCACCGGCACCCCGTCGATCCGCTCCGGCCTGTCGGGCGCCATGGGCCATGAAGAAAGCAGCCCTGTTTCACCGCTTTTTTCGCGTATGAACCCTCCCAGAAAAAGGATTTCTCCCCCTGCGCGGAGTATCTATAGAAATATTGGCACATGAAGGAGGCGACACCTGTGACCATCCGTGAAATGCTCGAACAGGAGGAGGATGCCCGGCTCTCTGCCCTGGCGGTTCGCGCCCGCGACACCCGGGGACGGGTCACGCCCGTGGAGCCCTGCACCATCCGCACCGATTTCCAGCGCGACCGTGACCGCATCATTCACTGCAAGTCCTTCCGGCGGCTCAAGTTCAAAACGCAGGTCTTTCTGGCCCCGGAGGGCGACCACTACCGCACCCGTCTCACCCACACCCTGGAGGTGGCGCAGGTGGCCCGCACCCTGGCCCGGGCCCTGCGGCTCAACGAGGATCTGACCGAGGCCATCGCTCTGGGGCATGATCTGGGGCACACACCCTTCGGGCACATCGGCGAGCGCACGCTGGACGAGCTGATGCCCCAGGGCTTCCGCCACAACGAGCAGAGCCTGCGCGTGGTGGAGACGCTGGAGAACGAGGGACGCGGGCTGAACCTGTGCGCAGAGGTGCGGGACGGCATCCTGTGCCACTCCGGGAAGCAGGCGCCCCGGACGCTGGAGGGCGAGTGCGTGCGCCGGGCGGATCGCATCGCCTACCTGAACCACGATCTGGACGACGCCCTGCGCGGCGGGGTGCTGCAGCCCTTCGAGCTGCCCCAGGACTGCCTGAAGGTGCTGGGCGAGACCCACGGCGAGCGCATCAACACCATGATCCTGGACATCGTAAGCAACAGCCAGGAGCAGCCCCATCTGCGCATGAGCCCGGTGGTGGAGTCCGCCATGGACGGGCTGCGGGAGTTCATGTTCGAGCGGGTGTACCGGGACAGCTGGCGCGCCGCCGAGGAGGCCCGCTGTGACTATGTGGTGAAGGCGCTGTTCCGCTACTACATGGAGCACCCCGGCGAGATGCCCGACGAGTTCATGCTCATCGGCTATCAGGAGGGCACGGAGCGGGCGGTGTGCGACTACATCTCCTGCATGACCGACCGCTATGCCATCCGCGCCTTCCAGCACCTGTTCATGCCCAGCGGCTTTCCGAATTTCTGACGGGGAGAAGGAAATGGGCGAAAAGCGGCGAATTTACCTTTGAAAGCGCATCGGGAAGGGAAGTGAGGGGACATGGCGCGTTTTCCGGCGTCCTGGCTGGACGAGCTCCGCAGTCGGGCTGACATCGTGCAGGTGGTTTCCGGCTATACGCCCCTCAAGCGCAACGGACACCGCTACTGGGGCCTGTGTCCCTTCCATAATGAAAAGACCGCCTCCTTCTCCGTGGATCCGGAGCAGCAGCTGTACTACTGCTTCGGCTGCAAGGCGGGCGGCAGCGTCATCCAGTTCGTCATGGACATCGAGCACCTGGATTTTGCCGAGGCGGTCAAACACCTGGCGGATCAGCTGCACATGCCCCTGCCCCAGATGGAGGACGATCCCGACTACCAGCGGCGCCGCGACCAGCGCGACCGGCTCCTCGCCGCCAACAGGGAGGCCGCCCGCTTCTATCACCAGACCCTGTTCACCCCCGACGGGCAGCCCATGCTGGACTACCTGAAGCGCCGCGGGCTCTCCGACAACATCATCCGCAAGTTCGGCCTGGGCGCGGCACCCAACGCCTGGGACACCCTGACCCGCCACCTGCTCGCCCAGGGCTACACCGAGGAGGAGCTGCGCCTGTGCGGCCTGACGGTGGTGAAGGAGGCGGAGCCCGCCACGGAGGATCGGCCCGCCCGGCCCCGCCGCGCCTTCGACATGTTCCGCAACCGCGCCATCTTCCCCATCATCGACCAGTACGGCAACGTGCTCGCCTTCGGCGGACGCACCCTCGGGGATGGTCAGCCCAAGTACCTGAACACCTCCGACACCCCCGTGTTCAACAAGCGGCAGGGCGTCTATGCCGCCAACCTGCTGCGGAAGGAGCGCCATCTGGAGCGGGTGATTCTGGTGGAGGGCTACATGGACGTGGTGTCCCTGACCCAGTACGGCGTCACGGGCGTCTGCGCCACCCTGGGCACCGCCCTGACCAGCGAGCAGGCGCGGCTCCTGAAGCGCTTCGCGCCCCGGGTGTACCTGAGCTACGATGGCGACAGCGCCGGTCAGCACGCCATTCTGCGGGGGCTGGACATTCTGGAGGCCGAGGGCATCCCCGCCCGGGTGCTGGACTTCCCCGACGGCCTCGACCCCGATGAGTTCATCCGCCGGGATGGGCTGCAGGGCTTTGAGCAGCTGCCCGCCCTGTCCCCGGAGACCTACCGGATGCGCCGGCTGAAGGAGCAGTACGACCTCACCACCCAGGACGGGCGCACGGAGTACGCCAAGGCCTGCGCGCCCCTGCTCAGCCGGCTGGAGCCGGTGGAGCTGGAGAACCACCTGCAGGAGCTGATGGTGCAGACCGGCTTCACCCGGGAGGTGCTGCTGGCCCAGATCGGCCGCAGCGCGCCCCGGGCCGTGCCCCAGCCCGCCCCGGCCCCCCACCGGAGCGTCCCCCGGAGCGCCGATCCTGCTGTTGACCCCGCCGAGGAGCGGCTGCTGGCGCTGCTCTCCACCGGTCGGGTGCCGACAGATATTGCCTCGCAAGAGGATTTCGAGGACCCGCTGTTGAAATCCTTATTTGTCGAATTGTCCCACGGGCAATCCCCCGCCGCGCTGGTGGAGGCACAGGCCCTGGAGAAGGATCGCGCCCGGGTCAGCCAGCTGCTGCTGTCGCCCGTCTCCGCCGGCAGCACCGACGAGCTGCTCCAGATGACCAAGGAGTGCCTGGACAGCATCCGCCGCCGCCACATCCAGCAGCGCATCGATGCGCTGCAGCAGCGCATCACCACCCTGTCCGGTCAGGCCAGACAGGAGGCGCTGGCGGAGTCCATCGCCCTGATCCGGCAGCTGAACGACCTGAAGTACTGATTCGCCTGGCATGCCAGGCTTCCCGCCCGACCCGGAGAGGAGTGATCCGCCATGGCGCTGTCCCCCGAAGAAAAGCAGGCCCGGCTTGCTGAGATGATGAACGTCCTGAAGGCAAAGGGCAGCGCCACCTGGAACGATGTTGCCGATCAACTCGCCTCCCTGTCGCTGACGGCGGAGGAGGCGGAGAGCGCCATCTCCGCGCTGCAGGCCGCCGGTGTCCGCATCGAGGGCGAGCCCGCCGAAACCGTTCAGGAGCCGCTGACCGTGCCCGACAGCGTCAGCCTGGACGACCCGGTGCGGATGTACCTCAAGGAGATCGGCAAGATTCCCCTGCTCACCGCCGAGGAGGAAGTGGAGGTGGCAAGGCAGCTTGCCAGCGGCACACCCGAGGAGCGGGAGGCCGCCAAGCAGAAGCTGAGTGAGGCCAACCTGCGCCTGGTGGTCTCCATCGCCAAGAAGTACGTGGGCCGCGGCATGCAGCTGCTCGACCTGATTCAGGAGGGCAACCTGGGGCTCATCAAGGCGGTGGACAAGTTTGACTTCACCAAGGGCTTCAAGTTCTCCACCTACGCCACCTGGTGGATCCGTCAGGCCATCACCCGCTCCATCGCGGACCAGAGCAGAACCATCCGCATCCCCGTCCACATGGTGGAGACCATCAACCGGCTGGTGCGCACCAGCCGGCAGCTGGTGCAGGAGCTGGGCCGGGAGCCCACCACCGCTGAGATCGCCGAGCACATGGGCATCAGCGAGAGCCGGGTGACCGAGATCATCCGCATCGCGCAGGATCCCGTCAGCCTGGAGACCCCCGTGGGTGAGGAGGAGGACAGCCATCTGGCGGACTTCATCCCCGACGACACCGCCCACGCCCCCTCGGACGCCGCCATGACCTCCATGATGCGGGAACAGCTGATGGAGGCGCTGGATGCCCTCTCCCCCCGGGAGCAGCGGGTCATCCGGATGCGCTTCGGGCTGGATGACGGACACCCCCAGACCCTCGAGGAGGTGGGCCGCGCCTTCAACGTGACCCGGGAGCGCATCCGCCAGATCGAGGCCAAGGCGCTGCGAAAATTAAGACATCCTTCCCGCAGCAAAAAATTGAAGGATTATTTGGATTGATGGCGAATTATGTTAGCCCTGCTGCCCCGCATACGCAGCGCGGACAGCCCTGCCAATCGAAAGGAGAGATTCCCATTGTCATTTGAGCCCGACAGCCGCGACGCCAAGCTGAACGAATTATGCGATGAGTGGAAGTCGAAAGGCGTTGTGACCTACACCGAGGTGATGAACCAGCTGCAGGACATCGGCGTGGATGCCGAGCTGTACGAAGCCGTGCTGGATCGTCTTGACGGTCTGGGCGTTCGCGTGGTGAGCGAGGCGCACGCCGGCGTCAAGCCGGAGGAGGTGCGGGATACCACCTCCAGCCTTTCCGATGAGGTCAATCTTTCCGATCCCATCCGGATGTACCTCAAGGAGATCGGCAAGATTCCCCTGCTCACCGCCGACGAGGAGGTCGAGCTTGCCAAGCGCATCCAGAACGGCGATCAGGAGGCCAAGGATCAGCTCATCAAGGCCAATCTGCGTCTGGTGGTTTCCATCGCCGGTCACTACAACAACCGCGGCATGCTCTATCTGGATCTGATTCAGGAGGGCAACATGGGTCTCATCAAGGCCGCGGACAAGTTTGACTATACCAAGGGCTTCAAGTTCTCCACCTACGCCACCTGGTGGATTCGTCAGTCCATCACCCGCGCCCTGGCTGATCAGGCCCGCACCATCCGCATCCCCGTGCATATGGTGGAGACCATCAACCGGCTCATCCGCACCAACCGCCAGCTGATGCAGGAGCTCGGGCGCGAGCCCTCCACCGCCGAGATCGCGGAGGCCATGCACCTCTCCGAGAGCCGCGTGCAGGAGATCATCAAGATCGCGCAGGACCCCGTCAGCCTGGAAACCCCCATCGGCGAGGAGGAGGACAGCCATCTGGGTGACTTCATCCCCGACGACACCGCCCCTGCCCCTGCCGAGGCTGCCTTCTCCGCCCTGCAGCGGGAGCAGCTGATGGAGGTGCTGGACACCCTCACCGAGCGGGAAAAGATGGTGCTGTGCCTGCGCTACGGGCTGGACGGCAACCGCTCCTACACGCTGGAGGAGGTCGGCGAGAAGTTCAACGTGACCCGCGAACGCATCCGGCAGATCGAGGCGAAGGCCCTGCGCAAGCTGCGCGGCAACCGTCAGATCAAGAACATGCGCGGCTGACAAGCGGCTGAGGCGGTGGAGACGCTCCACCGCCTTTCCTGACGGAAGGGAGGCCATCCGCCATGCTTGATTCCCGACTTTCCCTGGCTGCCGCGCTCTACGCCCCCTGTGACCTGGGCGCGGACATCGGCACCGACCATGCCCTGCTCCCCTGCCACCTGCTGCGGGAGAACATCTGCCGGAGCATGCTGCTCTGCGATGTGAGCCCTAAGGCCCTGCGCCACGCGGAGGCATCCGTGCGCCGCTATCATCTGGAGGCGCGGGCCCGGCTCTGCCTCGCGGACGGGCTGGACGCGCTGGATGCTGCGGGGCAGTGCTGCGGCTGCGTGTCCATCATGGGCATGGGTGGCGATACCCTGTCGGGCATCCTCCGCCGGGGCGCGGCACGGCTGCGGGGCGCGGTGCTGGTGCTGTCCGCCCACACCGAGCAGCCGCTGGTGCGGCAGGCCATCGCGGACATCGGCTACCACCTGACCGCCGAGCGGCTGTGTCTGGCGGCAGGCCGGTACTACATCCTGTGGCGCGCCGAGCCCGGCGAAGCGGCGCCCTCCCCCGAGGCCATCCGCTACGGCGAGCTGCTCTTTGAGGAGCCCGCCCCGCTGCTCTCGGGCTATCTCGACCACCGGCTGCAGGTGCTGGAGGCCCGGCGGCAGGGGCTGCTGTCCGGCGCCGGCCCCGCCGACACCGCTGCGGTGGACGCCGACATCGCCTTCTATGCCGAAAGGAGGAGGAGGATTCCATGACCGTCCGGGAGCTTTTCGCCATGATCGACGATCTGGCACCCTTTGACACACAGGCGGACTTTGACAACGCGGGGCTGCTGCTGGGGGACCCGGCGCAGACCGTGCGGGGCATCCATGTGGCGCTGGACGTGACCGACGGCGTACTGGACGAGGCGGAGGCCGTGGGCGCGAACGTGCTCGTCACCCACCATCCGCTGATGTTCGCGCCCCGCAGGCGCCTGACGGAGGAGGATTACGAGGCGCGGCTGCTCTGCCGGATGATCCGGGGGCACATGGCGCTCATCGCCGCCCACACGAATCTGGACAGCGCCCCCGGCGGCATCAATGACGTGCTGGCGGCGGTCTGCGGGCTGCGCGGCGTGACCGGCGAGGGCTATCTGCGCATCGGCACGCTGCCCGGGGGCGAGACCGTGGGAACGCTCATCCCCCGGCTGGAGGCGGCGCTGCACACCACCGTGCGGGTCATGGGCCAGCTGCCCCCGGAGCAGACGCTGCACCGCATGGCCGTGTCCTCGGGCGCGGGCAGCGACAGCTGGGAGGAGGCCGTCCGTCTGGGCGCCGACGTGTTCCTGACCGGCGAGATGAAGCACCACCACGCGCTGGCGCTCTCGGGCGCGGGCGTGCTGGGGCTGGAGTGCGGTCACTTCGCCACGGAGGAGCCGGGGATTTTTGCCCTGGCGGACGCTTTACAAAAGCAGCTGAATGCGGTACAATATGAGGGCTGTGTATCAAAATCACACCAGGGCGGTTATGCCGGACGATATGGTGCTGACAGGCGGTGAGAACCGCCGGAAGGAGGAACCCATGGATCAGATGGAGCTCTTATGGGCGTTTATGGAGGAGGACATGAAGGCGGATCGCATCGCCTCGGAGATCAAGCGCTCTCCCCTTCGCCAGAAGCTGGAAAAGACCCGCGATTTCATTCTGGAGCAGCAGAAGATCTACAAGCAGATGGAGGAGCAGGTGGCGGTGCTGACCGACCGCAAGGACGCCATCCGCGATGCCATCGTGCGCTGCGAGGATCAGATCAAGGGGCTGACCGAGCGGGTCGCCGCCAATCCTCCCACCACGGTGGAGGCCGCGCAGGCCATGGCGGCAGAGGCGGAGAAGTACCGCCGCACCATCATGAGCTATGAGGCCGAGATGAAGCGGATTCTCAAGACCAGCACCGACCAGAGCAGCCGCGCCCAGAACATCCGCGTCAGCGCCGCCAAGGCCAAGCAGGAGTTCGACCAGATGAAGGTGCAGTACGAGCAGGAGAGCCGCGAAAAAAAGACCGAGCTGGAAAAGCAGCGCGCCGTGGCCCGGACGAAGATCGCCGGCATCCCCGAGCAGCTGATGGGCGAATACAACAACATCAAGAAGCACATCGCGCCGCCCATGGCCCGGCTGATCAACGGCGCCTGCAGCGGCTGCAACACCGCGCAGCCCTCCGCCCTGCTCCGCAAGATTGAGGACGGCAGGGAGGTCGTCGAGTGCGAGACCTGCGGAAGAATGCTCATCAAGGCGTGACGGGCCCCCGCAGCACATGCCCCACCCACGGAGAAACAGGGAGCCGTACCGGCACAGTCTGCCGGCGCGGCTCCCTTTCTGCTGCGCCTCCTGAAGGATGTCCTCGCTCACCGGTCGCGGTAGGCGCTCATCCGCTTCTCCAGCACCTCGCTCCGGGCCACGGAGTAGCCGAAGAAGCCCAGCACCTCCGAGGCGCGCTGGTACACGCCGTGGTCGTAGCACACCAGCCCGGCGCGCTCCAGATGCAGGCTGCCGTCCGGGTCGAACAGGTCGTCCCGCACCTGCACGCCCACCACCTCACCGATGAACATGTCGTGGCTGCCCAGCTCCAGCACCTGCCGCACCCGACAGGCCAGATAGGCCGGGCACTCCGCGATGGCGGGGGCCAGCGTCATGCCCTCCGCCGCCATGGGCGTCAGACGGGTCTCGGCAAACTTGTCCACCTGACTGCCGCTCTTCACGCCGCAATAGTCCAAGGCGCGGCACCGCGCCTCGTCCACCAGATTGACCACGAACTCGCCGCTGCGCTGAATCAGGTCATGGGAGAAGCGCTGCTTGCGCACGCTGATGGACACCATGGGCGGATCGCTGTTCACGGTGCCCGCCCAGGCCACCGTGATGATGTTGGGCTTCTCCTCCGCCGCGCCCCGGCAGGATACCATCACCGCCGGCACCGGGCTGAGCAGGGTGCAGGGGGAAAAGCTGCGAAAATTTGTCGCCATAGCGGTCAACTCCTTCTTGATGAAACTGTAGGAATAGTGTACAATATTTGCGTTTTCTTGTCAAATATCCGGCCCGGGCCGGAGAGCAGGAGGCCGCGTCATGCAGGTGCTATTGCAGGTCGCAACGATTTTTCTTCTAATGATGATGGGCTTTTCCGCCATGAAGCTGCGGGTGGTGGACGGCAGGGGCGTTTCCATGCTCAGCGCCGTGGTGCTGTACTTCGCGCAGCCCTGCCTGGTGCTGGGCAAGATGCAGCAGCCCGTCACGCCCACGCTGCTCATGGAGCTGGGGTGGATGTTCGTGCTCACCTGCGTCATCATGTCCGTCAGCGGGCTCATCGCCTGGACGGTGTTCCGTTCCCAGCCCCACGACCGCCGCGCCGTGCTCGCCAACCTGGTCATGGCCAGCAACTGCGGCTTCATGGGCTATCCCGTCATCATCGCCGCCATGGGCGAGGACGCGCTGATCTACGCCGTGATGTACGTCTCCGCCTTCAATGTCATCTGCTGGACGCTGGGCTCATATTTTTTCCGTGGCATCTCCGCGGTCAGCCCCCGACGCATCATCACCAACCCCACCATTCTGGCGGTGCTCTTCGGCGTGGTGCTGCTCTGCACGGGCTGGCGGCTGCCCGGATTCGTCAACGACGCGCTGAACAGCATGGGCGGCATCACCACCCCTGTGGCGATGTTCGTCATCGGCGCCCGGCTGGTGGGGCTGCGGCTGTCCGACCTGCATGACCGGTCCATGCTGCTGGCCTGCGGGCTCCGGCTCATCGCCGTGCCGCTGCTGGTGTTGCTTGCGCTGCGGGCCACCCCGCTTCCCCCGCAGGTGACGAGCGCGCTCTATCTCTGCTCCGCCATGCCCGGTGCCTCCCTCACCGCCATGCAGAGCGACCTGTACGACTGCGAGAAGGAGTTCGCCTCCCGTGGCGTGGCGGTCTCCACCGCCCTGTCCATGCTCTCCGTGCCACTGCTGCTGATGATCATCTGACGCGCATCCGCCCCCTTTTCCTGTGCCTGCGCCATCTGCGCGGAAAGGAGCCCGCCATGCCCAGCAAGCGCTACCAGCCCCGGCGCTATCAGGCCCGCCATGCCCGGCGTGTCTTTCCCGTTCCCCGGAGCGTTTTCATCGCGCTGGGTGTGGTGGTGCTCCTTTTCGTCTACCTGCTCGTGGAGCCCCGGCTGCTGCAGGTGGAGTCCCGCACCGTGGTCACCAGCGCCCTGTCCGGGGATGTGAAGCAGCTGCGCATCGTCTACGTCAGCGACATCCACTACGGCGCCTGGCCCTACCTGACCCAGGGCGACGTGGAGGAGCTGGTCTCCCGCATCAACGCCCAGAACGCCGATCTGGTGCTGCTGGGCGGCGACTACGCCCAGGACTCCGACGGCGCCATCGCCTTCTTCCGGAGCCTGCCCACCATCCGCGCCAGCTACGGCGTGTACGGTGTGGTGGGCAACCACGACCGGACGCTGCCCGAGAGCAACCTGGCGCTGCTGCGAAGCGCCATGATTCAATCCGGCGTGACGCCCATCGTCAACGAGGTCACCAGCGTCCGTGTGGGCCGTCAGGACATCTATCTGGCGGGGCTGGACGACGTGAGCAACGGCTGGCCCGATCTGGCAGGGGTGGCATCGCAGTGTCGTTCCTCCGACCTCGTGATCCTCCTGTGCCACGACCCGTCCATCATCGAGGAGGCGCTGAGCACCCCGGACATGAACGGCAGCAAGTCCTGGTTCGACCTGGGCCTGTTCGGTCACACCCACGGCGGTCAGGTGGCGCTGCTGGGCCCGCTGCTGGGGCTTGGGCACAGCGACGGTCTCTACACCCGGGGCTGGTACGCCCCCACCCGTTCCACCACGCTGCTCGTCTCCCGGGGCGCGGGCACCTCCGTGCTGCCCTTCCGCCTGGGCTGCCGCCCGCAGCTCCACGTCATCACCATCAAGAGCCAGGAGTGAGAAACGTCCATGACCCTGCAACAGCTGCACTACCTCATCACCATCGCGGAGGCCGGCTCCCTGAACAAGGCCTCCGAGCTGCTCTACGTGTCCCAGCCCAGCCTCACCGGCGCGGTGAAGGAGCTGGAGAAGGAGCTGGGCATCGTCATCTTCAACCGCACCGGACGGGGCGTGACCCTGACCGAGGACGGCGTGGAGCTGGTGGCCCACGCCCGGCAGGTGTGGGCCCAGTATGAGGCGCTGCAGGATCACTTCCAGTCCCCCGGCAGCCGGAAGCGGCGCTTCGGCGTCTCGACCCAGCACTACTCCTTCGCCGTGCAGGCCTTCGTCTCGCTGGTCAAGGCCTACGACACCGCCCGCTACGAGTTCGCCATCCGGGAGACCCGCACACAGGAGGTCATCTCCGACGTGTCCTCCCTCCGCAGCGAGATCGGCGTGCTGTACCTGAGCGACTTCAACCGCCCCGCGCTGACCAAGCTGTTCCGCACCGGCGATCTGCAGTTCCATCCCCTGTGCCACTGCAAGGCCTATGTGTATCTTTGGCGGGGCCATCCGCTGGCGGGCTGCGAGGCCATCACCTTCGACCAGCTCGCGGATTACCCCTGCCTGTCCTTTGAGCAGGGCGGCAGCGGCTCGTTCTACTTTGCCGAGGAGATACTCACCACCAAGGAGTATCCCCGCACCATCCGCACCAACGACCGCGCCACCAACCTGAACCTGATGCTGGCCCTGAACGCCTATACGCTCTGCTCCGGCGTCATCTGCGAGGAGCTCAACGGCCCGGAGTACGTCGCCGTGCCCTTCCGGGATGACGCAGACAACCACAACAGCGTCATGGAGATCGGCTACCTCACCCGCCGCAACCACCTGCTCTCCGACCCGGGGCAGCGCTATGTGCAGGAGCTGCGCGGCTATCTGGAGCGGCACAACGCCATCATGGTCACCCCCGACGCGGATGCCGCTGGGGCGCCCCCGGAGCCCCTTGCAAAACCCGAATGAATCGCTTATACTGATGCTACCCCCACGCGGAAGGAGACACGAGGCTCATGAACATCATCGAACGCTATGTGGAGCACATGCTCCAGGACTCCACCCCCGACCGGCCCCTGTGGAACATCGAGAAGATCAGCGCCGGCAGCGTCAACGGCTGGAACTACATCGACGGCTGCATGATGATCGCCCTGCTCAACCTGCACCGCATCACCGGCGAGGAGCGCTACTACACCTTCGCGGAGCATTTCCTGGACTACTACGTCTTTGAGGACGGCAGCCTCAGGGGCTACCGCGAGGAGGACTACAACCTGGACAACATCTGCGAGGGCCGGGTGCTCTTTGACCTGTACCGGCTCAGCGGCAAGGAGAAGTATCGCCGGGCCATCGACACCCTGCGCGGTCAGCTGCAGCGTCAGCCCCGCACCTGGGAGGGCAGCTTCTGGCACAAGAAGATCTACCCCGATCAGGTCTGGCTGGACGGGCTGTACATGGCCCAGGTGTTCTACGCCCGCTGCACCACGGAGCTGGAGGACTGCCGGGGCTACGAGGACATCCATCGCCAGTTCCTGACCGTTCACCAGCGGATGCTCGACCCGGAGACCGGCCTCTATCGCCACGGCTATGACGCCAGCGGCAAGGCCTTCTGGGCCGACGAGACGGGCCGCTCCCGGAATCCCTGGCTCCGGAGCCTGGGCTGGTTCAGCGCCGCGCTTATCGACGTGACCGCGGAAATCGCCCCCGGACACGAGGACTTCCGCAGCGACATGGTCGCCATCGCCCGGGAGCTGGCGGGGAACCTGCTGCCCTACATCGACGGGGAAACCCACATGCTCTATCAGGTGCCCAACCAGATCGGCAGGGAGGGCAACTATCCCGAGACCTCCGGCTCCGCCATGGTGGCGTACTTCTATCTGAAGGGGGCGCGGCTGGGCATTCTGGACGCGGCCTACGCCGACGTGGGCGCGCAGATCTTCCAGAGCATCTGCCGGCGGTACCTGTCCGAGCGGGACGGCAAGCTGAACCTGGGCGGCATCTGTCTGGTGGCGGGGCTGGGCCCGGAGAATAACCGCCGCCGGGACGGCAGCTACGAATACTACATTTCCGAGCCCGTGGTGGAGAACGACGCCAAGGGACTGGCCCCCTTCCTGATGTGCTACACGGAGCTGCTGCTTTCGGGCCGGGGTGCCCTGATCGACGGGACGCAGGCCTGAGCGGCAAGGAGGCACGATATGGAACAGAAGCACTTTCCCGCCTGGTATCCCGCGCTGGTTCGGCAGCTGGAGGACATGGCCCGCTCGCTGCCCGAACTCGTGACGGGCTGGCAGGCCCGCACCCCCGTCGTGACCCCCGAGGACATGGGCTACGAAGGCGGCCTTGCCACCCGGGCGCTGCAGGCTGCCATCGACCGGGTTCACGCGCTGGGCGGCGGCACCGTGCTGCTGGCAGGGGGCGACTATGTGTCCGGCTCCCTGACCCTGCGCAGCCATGTGCGGCTGATGGTCGGCAAGGGCTGCCGGCTGCTGGCCAGCACCGACCTGACCGACTACCCGGAGCACATCTGTCGCCGCATCACCGTGCAGGACACCCACATGGGCATGAACCAGTCGCTGCTCTTTGCCGAGGGCTGCGAGAATATCTGCCTGTGCGGTCCCGGCGAGATCGACGGGCGCGGTACCCAGGACAACTTCCCCGGCGGCGAGACACAGCACGGTACCCCCGGGCGCCCCTTCCTGATCCGGCTGGTGGACTGCCGGGGCGTCCACGTTCACGACATCACCCTGCGGGACGCCGCCTGCTGGATGGAGAATTACTTCAACTGTGACGGCGTGCTGCTGGAGCGGGTCACCGTGCGGAGCCAGGCCAACTACAACAACGACGGCATCGACATCGACGGCTGCCGGGATGTCATCATCCGGGGCTGCGATGTGCGCAGCGGCGATGACGCGCTGTGCTTCAAGGGCGCCTCGGAGCGCCCCACGGAGCGGGTGCTGGTGGAGGACTGCCGCCTGTACTCCTCCTGCAACGCCCTGAAGGTGGGCACCGACACCCAGAGCGACTTCCGGCAGGTGCTGGTACGGCGCTGCCACATCGGCGGCGTGGAGACGGATGCCCGGGGCATCAAGCACCCCTGCTCCGATTCCGGCATCTCGCTGGAGATGGTGGACGGCGGCACGCTGGAGGACTTCCTCATCACCGACATCGACATCCGCCGCGCCTGGAGCCCGGTTTTCCTGCGGCTGGAGGATCGCGGGCGGGTGAAGCCCTCCGACCCCCGGCCCGGCATCGGCACGCTGCGCCGCGTCGCCATCACCCATGGGACGGGCAGCGACAACGGACCCCGGGGCTCCTATCTGCTGGGTATTCCGGAAAAGCCCATCGAGGATGTGCTGCTGCACGACCTTCACCTCACCCAGCACCCCTCCGTCAAGCCGGTGACCACCGGCGCGGACTTTGACGAGCTGCGCGGCGTCTATCCCGACGCGCACATGATCGACGACATCGGCGACGCCCCCGCCTACGCCCTGTGGGCACGCCATGTGAAGGGCCTGCGGCTTATGGACTATCAGGTGCAGCCCACCGGCGCGGATCCCCGCCCGGCGCTTGTGCTGGAGGAGGACGTGGAGGCGGTCGTGGACTGACCAGGATATTGAGCTGCTGGACGACGGCACCTATTGCTACTGCACGCTTCGGCACCACAGGCCGCTGGAGGAATACATGCCCTATGCCGAGGACGCCCGAAGGCAGTGCCGCCTCCGTGGCAGCATCGAGGAGGACAGTTACAGCGAAAGCATGTATTTCATCTCCGCGCTCCCGTGGCTCCACTACACGTCGCTGATTCAGCCCGTTGCGGGCGGGGAGGATGCTAACCCGAGGATCACCTGGGGAAAATTCCAGAAGGATCATGACGGAAGGGAGCAGCTGCCCGTCTCCATTCTGGCACATCACGGACTCGTTGACGGCCTCCATATTGCCCGGTTCTATGACAATCTGGAGCAGCAATTACGGCAGCTGGTGCGCTGAATCCCGGTTTGCCGATCATCGGCGGCAGCCTTCCCTGCGCCGCCGCAGCGATTTCCCAGCACAAAAGGCGTGACCGCGCAAGTCACGCCTTTTGTCCGTCCGTACCGGGAACAGCAGCCGCTTCGTCGTCCCAGGCCGGGCCCGGTTGCTCACCGCCGCCGGGCCTCCCAGTCGCTGCGAAGCATGGCATACAGCTCCACGTCCGAGAAGCGGCCCTTGTTGTAGATGCGGCCCCGCAGGGTGCCCTCGTGGACCATGCCGCACTTGCGCATCACCGCGCCGCTGGCGGGATTGTCCACCTCGTGCTGGGCCTCCACCCGGTGGATGCGCATGTCCTCGAAGGACAGCCGCAGCACCGCCCGCAGCGCCTCGGTCATGTAGCCCTGGTTCCACGCGCTCCGGGCCAGGCTGTAGCCCACCTCGACGGTGCTGTTCTCCTGGCTGTAGCTCATGAAGCCGATGGTGCCGATCACCCGGCCCGTGGCCTTCAGCACGATGCCATAGCTGCTGGGCTCCCGCTCCCGGTACTGCCGGAGAATGAACCGCAGGTAGGCGCGGGTGTCGAAGATGGTTCGGTGCGCGCTCCACAGCACATGCCGGGCCACCTCCGGATCCCGGGAATAGGCGAAGATGTCCTGCGCGTCCCGCATGGTCAGGCGGCGCAGCATCAGCCGGGGCGTTTCCAGCGGCGGCAGGCGCTCGAAGAAATCCCGGGGCGAGAACGGCCCGCCGCCGGGCAGATAACGCTCAGCCATGCCAGCCTCCCCGGGCCAGCGGGAACAGGTGCTGCGGCTCCGCCGGCGTCCTCAGCCCCTGCGTGAACAGATACACGCCGCCCGCCAGGATCAGCAGCATCAGCAGAAGAAACAGAACATAGACCGGCTGCCAACGGTGTTTCATGCCGCGATCTCCTTCACGATTCATATTCCGAACCACCCGCCACGGGTTTCCCCGCCCCCTACTTTACAATTTCGAAATCTTTTTGCAAAGATTTTTGCAGGTATGGGAAGAAAAACAGCGAATTAACCGTTAGGATGGGTGGATTCATCCATCAGCGCGGCGGCCATCATGAGACCCACGATGGTCTTGCCATCCCGGAAGGTGCCATCCATCACCCGGGCCACCGCTTCCTTCAGCGGCATTCTGCTCACCGCCACAAACTCATCCTCATCGGGATGCGACGCACCCTGATGCAGCCCCGTGGCCAGATACAGGTGAATCCGCTCGTTGCAGAAGCCCGGCGTCGTCTCCAGACAGGTCAGCTTGCGCCAGCTGTCGGCCTCCAGACCCGTTTCCTCGCTCAGCTCCCGCCGGGCGCAGAGGAATGGATCCTCGTCCGGGCTGTCCAGCTTGCCCGCAGGAATCTCCCATGTCAGCCGGCCCACCGCAATACGGTGCTGCCGCACCAGAATGACCCGGCCCTGCTCATCCAGCGCCACGATGGCTGACGCGCCCGGATGGCATGCCACCTCCCGCAGCGCCTGCTCCCCATTGGGCAGCGCCACCTGCCAGTGCTCCACGCGAATGATCTTGCCCGGAAAGACGACCTTCCCTTCCAGAAAGGTCTCCGTCAACTGCTTGTCGTCCATGCTCGGATGCCTCCTCCTGTGTAGGTTGTGCGGGTACTTCGACATGAGGCAGGGCAAATCCTGCCATTCGCGATGAAATCTCCCCTGCCCCGGGTTCCCGCCGGTTCCATCCGGAGCCGGTATGACATACCATTTCGCATCAGGGCGAACCACCGCTCCAAGGAGGAATGTTCCCATGACAAACCGTCCCGCTAACCTGCCCCGGCGTCTTGTGGCACTGCTGCTGACGCTGACCATGGTGCTGGGTCTCGCGCCCGTGTCCGCGCTGGCGCAGGACGACTGGCAGCAGCTGGTCATCACCCTCTCCTGGGTGGATGCCAATGGCAATTCCAGCCAGCTGGATGCCCAGCCCGTCACCTGGTCCACCGACCAGAGCTTCTGGGCGCAGGTCACTGCCGATGCGCCCCTGGGCGCGCTGACCATCACCGCTGCTCATCCCAATCATGGCTACAGCTTCCTGATTGGCGATGAGGACGGCTCGCTGAACATCTACGACACCGGCAGCGAGATGGTGACGGACAACCGGATCATGATCCGCGCCTTCGAGGGCGATGCGCTGGTGGACATCTACTATCTGTATGTGTCCACGCAGATCATGCCGCAGGAGCCCGTGTTCACCCCCGCGCAGGCCACCGTGAGCGTCATCTGGAAGGACGAGGCGGGGAATATCCTCCTGCAGGATAATCCCACCATCACCCAGGGCGCCGACCAGACCTTCTATGCCAATGACTTCGCCGGCTACACCTTCATCGGCAGCGAGGCTTCCGTGACCGTGTCCGTGGACGGCAACGGCACACCCTCCCGTAACCCCGTCGAGTTCCTGTACCGCGCCGAGCCCAAGTCCGCCCAGATTCAGGTCGTCTGGAAGGACGAGAACGGCAACGTGCTGGCGGAGGACTTCCCCACCGTTGTGCAGGGTGCCGACCAGACCTTCTATGCCAATGACTTCGCCGGGTACACCTTCATCGGCAGCGAGGCTTCCGTGACCGTGTCCGTGGACGGCAACGGGAACCCCTCCCGTAACCCCGTCGAGTTCCTGTATCGCGCCGATCCCAAGTCTGCTCAGATTCAGGTCGTCTGGAAGGACGAGAACGGCAACGTGCTGGCGGAGGACTTCC
>JAEDKS010000199.1 GCA_016295665.1 Clostridia bacterium | reverse complement strand
GGGCTTGGCCTTTTTGCGGGTTTTGGGCGGATTGGCCAGTGGGGCCACGTCCCGCCAGCCGTTTTGCAGGATCACCCGCCCGCCGGTGCGGAAGCGGTGCTCGCCCACCTGGGTAATCACCCTGGTTGCGTCGTACTCGCAGGGGGGATAGAAGGCCTGCAGCATCCGGCGTACCACCAGGTCGTACAGCTGCCGCTCGTCCGGGTCGAAGGTGTCTGGGTTGACCCGGTGGGCGGTGGGGATCAGCGCGTGGTGGTCGGTGACCTTCGTTTCGTCCACCGTGCGCTTGCTGACGGGCAGCTTGCCCCCGGGGAGCGCCCCGGGCACCAGCCCCTGATAACTTGGGGGGAGCAGCTTCATGGTCTGCACCACCCGCGGAATCATGTCCGGGGGCAGATAGCGGCTGTCCGTGCGGGGATAGGTGAGGGCCTTGCGGGTCTCGTAAAGGCTCTGGGCCAGCTTGAGGGTCTTGTCGGCGGTGAAGCCCAGCAGCCGGTTGGCGTCCCGCTGCAGGCTGGTCAGGTCGTAGAGCTGCGGGGGCATATCGCGCTTGCGCTCCGTGACCGCGGAGATCACCGTGCCCGTCCTGCCCTTCACGCGCTCTGCCACGCGCTGGGCGGCCTGCTTGTCCGGCAGGTGGGTGTCCGGCTCCAGCTTCTCGGAGAACCACACGCCGCGATAGTCCCCGAAGTCGGCGGTCAGGGTGGCGAACTTTTCGGGCTTGAACGCCTCGATCTCCTGGCGGCGCTTGACGAGAATCGCCAGCGTGGGCGTCTGCACCCGGCCCACGGAGAGCAGCGTGTCGTAGCGCAGGGTGAAGGCGCGGCTGGCGTTCATGCCCACCAGCCAGTCCGCCTGGGAGCGGCACTGGGCGCTGCGGTACAGCCCCTCGTACTTCTCGCCGGGCTGGATGGTGCGGAAGCCCTCGGCGATGGCCTCGTCGGTCATGGAGCTGATCCACAGCCGCTGAATGGGCTTGTGGCAGTCCGCCATGCGGTAGATGTAGCGGAAGATCAATTCGCCCTCCCGCCCCGCGTCGGTGGCGCAGATGACCCGGTCGGTGTCCTCCGCGTTGATGAGCTGGCGGACGATGCCGTACTGGTCGGCGGACTGGGGGATGACCTTCAGCGGGATGTCCTCGGGCAGCATGGGCAGGGTGTCCATGCTCCAGCGCTTGTAGCGGGCGTCCATCTCGTCGGGCTCCATCAGCGTCACCAGATGGCCCACCGCCCAGGTCACGGTGTAGCCGTTCCCGCGCAGGCAGCCGTTTCCGCGCTGGGTGCACCCGAGCACCCGGGCGATGTCCCGCCCCACGCTGGGCTTCTCCGCCAGCACCACCGTCTGCCCCATGTCCTGACACCCCTTTCCTGTGTGTATCAGGATTGTACCATGTTTTTCCCCCTTCGGCAAGTCCCGGGCGCGGGTTCGGGCGCCTCCGGGGCCACCTCCAGGCACCGGATGAGCCGGGCGGGGTTTCCGGCGATGACGCAGTGCCCCTCGGGGAAGCTGTGGGTCACCACGCTCAGCGCGCCCACCACGGTGCCGTCGCCCAGCGTCACGCCCGGCAGCAGCACCGCGTTCATGCCGATCCAGCAGTCCCGGCCGATGGTCACGGGCTGGGCGGGCAGGTGGCGCCCGACGCAGGCGGGGTCGTGGTTTTCGGTGATGATGCCCACGTTGGGCGCGATGCAGGTGCCCCGCCCGATGGTGATTTTCGCGTGGTACGCCTGAAAGTAGCAGCCGGTGTTCTGGAAGTTGTTCAGGTCGTCGGGGTGAAAGTCAAGGAGCGCCGGGTCGCCCAGCATGATTCGGTGGGAGACGGGGAAGGGCGCCCGGCGGTTGTAGCCGATGAGCTTCTGCATCAGAACGTCCCGCCAGCACCAGCGCCAGCCCTTGACCGAATCGTCGAACCACCTGCCGCGCAGGAAGCGCCGGTCGTAGAGCAGGCCCACCGTCCAGCGGGACACAAAGCGAAACACGCGATGGGAGAAACGCAAGGCACTCACCCTCTCTTGGTTGTTCCCGCGCGGGCGAGTGCCAGCAGCACCGCCAGCAGCACGAGCAGGTCGGCCCTTGTGCGCAGGAGAACCGCGATGTCGAAGTTGCTCACGCAGCTGAGCGAGAGCAGCGCGGCGCGGAGCACCAGCAGCCGGGCGGGGTCGTTCTCCCGGAGGAGGCGCAGGCGGTCGTCGCAGGCGCGGAGCAGCCGCATCAGGAGCCACAGCCCGCCCAGCAGGGTCAGCAGACCGCCCTGAGCGTACCAGAAGAACAGCAGGTCGGCGGGGATGCCGCCCCGGGTCGGGAGACCGGTGACGGCGCTGCAGGCGTCGGTCAGGCGCTCCCCGATGGTGACCAGCGTGGTCTTGTCCACGCCCACGAGCGATGAGAAGCCCGAGGGCAGCACCACCAGCGGCCACTGCACCAGGTCGAGACCAAGGCGGAGCCCCATCTCCCGCAGCAGGGCGTGCCGGGTGGCAAAGCTGGCGAAGGGGCAGGAGAACTCCCGCAGGAGCACGGTCAGCGGGGAGCTGCCCGATGCGCTCTGCCACGTGCCCCAGGCCAGATAGCCGAACAGCCGCTGCAGCCCCTCCAGCGACAGGAGACAGACGAGGAACAGCAGCCCGTAGCCCCCGAGCCCCAGACGGCGGATGGGCTTCCAGTCCAGCAGGAAGGGGAGCAGGAACAGGAGCAGCGGCGCCCGCCCCTGACTGGACAGCAGGTAGAGCAGCGCCAGCCCCAGCGACAGGAGGAACAGCACCCGGTGAGCGGGTTTCGCGTCCGGGGTGCGCAGCGCGAAGCGGTACAGGAAGGGCGGCGCCAGCAGCACCGAGGAGAGCGTGACGAAGGGCAGGCAGCTCGCGGGCAGCAGGGCGGTCACGTCCTTGCCGATGCCCCGGGTCAGGGAACCCAGCGCCAGATAGGGCACCAGCCCGCCGACGCCGTGCAGGCACACCGCCAGCCCCAAGCACCCCAGCCCCAGCAGCCCGTGGGCGAGCGGCAGCAGCCAGCGGAGGGCGCGGCGGTTGACCGCGTCCCAGTCCGCGCCGCGTGGAGGGCGCGGAAGAAGCGTCCGGGAGCGCAGGGCGTAGAGACCGGTCATCGCGGGGAGCAGCGCGGCGCAGAGCAGCAGCTGCAGCATCAGCCCCGGCGTGTCCCAGGCCTGCAGCATCAGGCCGTACAGCGTGCTTTCGTCCCGGGCCTCCGGGAAGAGCAGGAACAGCGTCGGAACCGCCACATAGACCACCAGACAGCAGACAAGCACCCCGGTGCCGCACAGCAGCCCGTCCCGGCGGATGCGGCGCCAGAGAAACGCGCCCGGCACCAGCGCGCCCAGCAGCACGGCGGCGAGCACCACCCCATGGAGCAGCGGCTTCATGCGGCCCGCTCCTTTCCGGGCGCGGCAAGCATGGTCAGATAGCGCCGGGACACCGCCCGCTCCTCCAGCGGCTGAACCAGCGCCGCCGCCCGGGCCCGCAGGGCGAGGGCCTCCTCCTCACGCAGGGCCAGCACCCGGCGCAGCACCTGAGCCAGCGCCCGTGCGGCGTGGCGCGGGGGCAGGGCGGTGTCCACCAGAAA
>JAEDKS010000028.1 GCA_016295665.1 Clostridia bacterium | reverse complement strand
GATCTGACGGGCAGCGATCTGGTGCTGGACATCCACGCCAGCAACATCTACCTCACCGAGATTCCGCAGATTCGCATCAATGAGCTGCATGCGGCGCAGCTTGTGCCGCTGGCGCAGCTTGCCAACGTGGATTTCATCTGGGTGCACGGGGCCTCCACGGTGCTGCAGGCAACCCTGGCCTACAGCCTCAACGCCCGGGGTGTGCCCACTCTGGTGGTGGAGATGGGTGTCGGCATGCGCATTACCCGCAGCTATGGCGAACAGCTGACCGACGGCATCTTCAGCCTGATGAAGGCGCTGGGCATCTGGACGGGGGATGTGGCGCCGCTGTCCCATCACCCCATCCTGTCCGACCGGGGCGACGACGTGGCCTTCCTGAACGCGCCCATGTCCGGTGTGTTCGTCAAGAGCCGCGATCACGGTGCGCGCCTTAAGCAGGGCGAGGAGATCGGGCAGATCATCGACCCGCTGCGGGGAACGCTGCTCTGCAGCGTCAAGGCGCCCTGTGACGGATGGCTCTTTACCATCCGGGAGTACCCCATGGTCGATCAGGGCTCACTGGTGGCCCGGATGCTGTGCCGGGAGGCGCTGGAAAGGCAGGGGAGATGGGCATGAAGCGGAAGGTGATTTTTGAGATCGGCGCGCTGTACCGGGACAGCTTCCGCGTAACGGCCTTCACCTTCGGCGAGGGCGAAAAGGCGCTGTGCATCGTGGGCAGCATGCGGGGCAACGAGAACCAGCAGCTCTACTGCTGCTCCCGGCTGATCCATCGTCTGCGGCTCCTGGAGGAGCAGGGGCGGCTGACGCCGGGCAGACAGATCATGGTCATTCCCTGCGTCAATCCCTACTCCATCAATATCAGGAAGCGCTTCTGGCCCATCGACAACACGGACATCAACCGGATGTACCCCGGCTACGCGCTGGGCGAGACGACGCAGCGCATCGCTGCCGGCGTGTTTGACGTGGTCAAGGAATACGCGCTGGGCATTCAGTTCGCGTCCTTCTATATGCCCGGACAGTTTGTGCCCCACGTGCGCATCATGAAAACGGGCTACGAGGATGTGCCCATGGCCTGCGAGTTCGGTCTGCCCTATGTGGTGCTGCACAGCCCCCGCCCCTTCGACACCGCCACGCTGAACTACAACTGGCAGATCTGGGAAACCAAGGCCTTTTCCCTCTATACCACCAACACCAGCCGTCTCGACGAGACGAGCGCGAAGCAGGCCGAGGAAGCGGTGCTTAACTTCATGGTACACCGCGGTCTGCTTCGGTATCACAGCAACAGCGGCTATATCAGCCGGGTCATTGAGAGCGATGACTTCGTCAATCTGCGCGCCCCCACCGCCGGCTTCTTTGCCTGTCAGGTCAAGCCGGGCGATCAGGTGGAGCCCGGGCAGCTGCTGGCGCAGATTCGCGATCCCTACACCGGCGATGTGACGGCATCCCTCACCGCGCCCTGCGGCGGCACCGTTGCCTTTGCCGCCGATGATCCCATGACCTACGAGAGCACCGCCGTGATCAAGCTGATCCGTGACGAGGACTGAAAAGGCGGCTGCCATGCCCCGAGGGGTGTGACAGCCGCTTTTCCTAAGCATCATTTTCCGCAGGTGGTGCGGAGCGTGAAGGGAAATCCCCAGAGATAGTAGGTGATGTTCACCTCGCGCACACCGTGCATCGCGGCGTCGGTGAGGATGGTGGCCTGAATGTCACCGGTGGTGCGGGCGGGGAGCGTCTTGGGAGAGAAATCCCCGAGCTGCACCACATCGCCTGCCATGGGGGTCACCTGCACCTCCACGGATTCGGCATCAATGAAGCAATCGTTGCGGAGCCGGATGGTGTAGGTATAGAACTGATACCCGCCGATGTCCCCGATGGGCTCCGTCGAGTAAACGGTGCCCACAATGGCGTCGTTTGCCGCCTGCTGCTGCAGCTCCCCGAACAGAGCTGCCTGGCTGGCGGCCTCAAAGGCCGTCACGCCGGTGGCAACCACGGAGACCTGTGCCGTCATGTACAGCCAGCCCACGCCGACCATAGCGGCTACCACCAGCACCATCAGAAAGATTGCTACATGCTTCAGCTTCATAGAATAATAACTCCTGTTTTCCCGGAATGTGCAGCGGTTCAGCTTCCGCTGCCATTCGTCGTCGTCATTTCGAGAATCTGCCGCATTTCCTCCACCATCTCGGAATCCTTCAGGCGGAACTTGAACTCCACGCGGCGGGAGGCGTCACGGTTCTCGGTGCCGTCGCTGTTGTAGATCAGCTCACTGGAGGCGCGCCCCTGGGAGGACAGCTTGCTCTGCAGCAGCACCCGCTGCGCATCCGTCAGCCCGGGCAGCGTCAGGCAGTATTCCAGCACGGACAGCGCACGGTCGCTGCTGAGCCGCATGTTGTTCTCAAAACTGCCGGTGGAGTCGGTGTGGCCCTCGATGATAATCATGTCGAGGTACTCGGTGTACTCCGGCTGGAGCAGCACATTCAGATAGACCGGCAGGAACTGCGCCAGCAGCGCCTTGCCCTCGGCCTTGATGACGGACTTGCCCGACTCAAAGAACACCGTTGATTCCAGCACGATGTCGCCGGAGGAATCCACCGTTGCCCGGATGTTGTTCTGGCTCAGCGCTGCGGACAGCGCCGCGATGATCTCCGAGCGCACGCCCACCATGGAGCTGATTCGATCCGCCTGCTGCTCGAAGGCCAGCTTCTGCTGGGTCAGCAGGTCGTTGGCAGCCTTCAGCGCCAGCGCCTGGGAATCCAGCTGCAGCTGCAGGTTGGAGAGCTCCGTTTCCTTCTTTTCCAGCTCGGACTTGGCGCTGTCCAGCTCCTGCTGCTGCCCGATGAGGATGATGATGTTCCGATCCAGCTCCGCCTGCGCGGCGGTCAGCGCGTCCGTCTTTTCCTTCAGCTCGTTCTGCTGCACGATCAGGATGGCGTTCTTTTCATCCAGCTCGCTTTGCTGATTCTCCAGCTGCACCTGTAGGAGCGCGAGGCTGTTTTTCTGCTCCTCCAGCTCGTCGGTTTTCTGCTGGAGAATGGTGTTGTACTGGAACAGGTTGTAGGCAAGGAACAGCACGAACACCAGCACCAAAGCCGCCATCATGTCCGAATAGCTGAGCCAGCTGGCGCCAGCGTTGGCGGTACCGCTGCCCGCGCGCCTGTTATGCACTCGCTGTCTTGCCATGGCTTACGCCTCCTTGTCCGGGGCGGCGGGCTGATCCGTATCCTTGGGCTCCGCCTTCTCCAGCGCGGACTGGATGGAGGTCATCATGCGCTGCAGCTCGCTGAGCTGCGCCGCCGTATCGCCCGAGGTGCCGCTGGCCTGCACCTGACTGAGCCGCTCTGTCAGCGCGCTGAGCAGCTCCTGCATGTTCTGGTCAAACAGGCCAAGCGCCCGGGAAAGCCCCTCCACCACATTCTGCACAAAGCCCTGATAGCTCTGGCTCAGGTCGCGCCCGGCCTCCTGCATGGTCTTGCTTACCTTGCTCAGCTGCGCGGCGTTGGCCTCGTCCGCCTGACGCATCAGGTTCAGGCTATCCCGGGAAAGCTGCGTGAACTGGCCCATGGTGCGCGTCAGATCCTCCTGACAGGCCTGCAGGTGGCTCAGCGCGGCGATCTGCTCATCGTTGGCCTGACGCATCCGGCCCAGCAGATCGGCGGAGGACTGCTCAAAGCGCTCATCGCGGGTGCGGGCGCTGCTCAGCTCCGTGATATAGTGCTCGAAGTGATTGATGACATCCTGCGATACGCCCTGCAGCTGCTTCACGTCCATCACGATCTGGCTGGCGGAGCGCATGGACTGATCCAGCTGCTGAAAGGTGAGCTGCTGATGCTGGTTGATCTCCGTCAGCGTCTGCCCGAGCACCAGGAACTGGTTGTTCAGGGAGGCGTTCATGCGGTCAACAAACTGGTTGACGATGGTGCCCACACCATCGACCTGAGCCCGCGTCGCCCCGACCAGGAAGCTGTCCATGGACTTGGCAACGGGCTGCATGGCGCGGCTGATGGCCACCTCAATGGACGAGGCCACCTGACTGGAAAGCGTATCGGACATGGTGGACAGCAGATGGTTGCTGTCCTGATTCTGGCAGATGAGCTCCACGTCGTTGTCCAGCGGGCGCTGCATGGCCAGCTGGGTAAAGGACTCCACAAAGTCGTCGATGGCCCGGTAGCTGGAGCCCTGCGCGATGCGGTTGACCATGTTGAACACCAGGGAGCAGCTGACGCCCGCCACCGAGGTGCCGAAGGCGAACTGCATGCCGGCAATCAGCGTGTTGATGCCGCTCATCATGCTGTCGGTGGTGGACAGGTCGATACCCGCCAGACCACGGGTCATGCCGATGAAGGTGCCCAGAATGCCCAGGGAGGTCAGCAGGCTGGGAATCAGCTCCGCCAGCTGCGCGTTGCCGGGGCCATGGGTCACGGTGTCGTCGTTGATGTAATCCTCCACGTTGCAGGGGAGGCCGCGGCGATCCAGCTGCTCCGCGTTCTGCAGAAAGCGCATCCAGCTGCCCTTCAGCCGGCGGCCCATGAAGCGGGGCTCCTGCCAGACCGGGCGCTCGCTGCTCTGACCGGCCTCCGCCTGCAGGTGATGGATGGCCCGGCGCAGGGCGCGGGTGGTCGTCCACAGGGGGAGCAGACACTTCACCACGCCGATGAGCGTCACCACGCCGATGGCGGCGTAGACGATGTAGTCGATCTGGAAATCGGCAAGGAGAGTCGTCAGGGTTGACAGGGCTTCTTTCATCGCGTATATCCTCCCAGGCAGCGCCTGCATCAGAATTCGTGCTCAGCGGAAGGCGGGACATGGGCCCATCCTTCCAATCTCTATTGTACACGATTTTCCGGTGCTTGTAAACGGGGAGGTTGTAACACTTTCTTCAATTTTTCAGCCTCGCGAAGGTGAAACCTGCCGTCCCGGCGCATAGAATGGGAATGAAACGAGGGATGCGTCATGAACAATGGTTGGCATTCACGACCGGTTGCGAGATGCTGCCGGGTCTCGGGTAGACCGCTGCTGATCCTCGGCTGCTGCCTGATTGCCACGGGCCTGCTGCTGCTGTTTCTCTGCATTCCCTGCTGGGCATGGGCAGCGCTGCTGGGCAGCGTGCTGATTGCGCTGGGCTATCTGCTGCTGCGTCTTGGATGTGGAAGGAGGTGACGGTATGGCGGTGCGCATGGTGTGCGTCAAGGCGCCCAAGCCTGTGGGAAGGCTGCTTCGCATGCTGACGTCAAGGCGCAGAAAAAGCGCCTGACCGGGAGAAGGGGAGCGCTGCGCGGATGCGGGCGCCCCTTTTGTTTGTGATTTCCTGCCGCCGCACACCTTGACGGATGGCGCCGCTGTCCCTATAATAAAGGTGGTATCCAGATACGAAAGGAAGTACACGACCATGATGAACAGGGTTGACGGATTGCTTGATTTTCTCCATCGTTCTCCCACCGCCTTCCACGCGGTGGATGCTGCGGTCGATCTGCTGGACGGCTTTCAGGAGCTGCGGGAATGCGATGCCTGGACGCTGAAGGCGAGCGGGCGCTATTATGTGACGCGGAACCGCTCCTCCATCATCGCCTTCACCATGCCGGAGGGTGCCTTCGATGGCTTTCAGCTGCTGGCAAGCCACAGCGATTCCCCGACCTTCAAGATCAAGGAGAACGCCGAGCTGGTGGTGAGCGGCAAGTATGTGCGGCTGGATGTGGAAGCCTATGGCGGCGCCATTCTGTCCAGCTGGTTTGACCGTCCGCTGTCCGTGGCGGGGCGCGTGATGGTTCGGACGCCCCGGGGAATCAGCACCCGGCTCGTGAACCTGGACCGGGACACGCTCATCATTCCGAACGTGGCGATTCATATGAACCGCGAGATCAACAGCGGCTACAAGTACAACACCGCCTGCGACACCATGCCACTGTGGGGCAGCGCGGACAGCAAGGACACCTTCCGGAAACAGCTGGCGGAGGCGCTGGCGGTGGATGTGGAGGACATGGTCGGCTTCGACCTGTATCTCTACAACCGGATGCCCGGCACCGTATGGGGCCCGCAGGGGGACTATGTGTCCGTGGGACGCCTGGATGACCTGGAGTGCGCCTATGCCTCCCTGATCGCGCTGAAGGAAGCGCGGAGCATCGACGGACACGTCAATGTCTGCTGCATCTTTGACAACGAGGAGGTGGGCAGCGGCACCAAGCAGGGCGCCGATTCCACCTTCTTGGAGGACGTACTGCGCCGTATCATGATGGCGACAGGCCATCACCAGGAGGACTACCTCCGGGCGCTCAGCAGCAGCTTCATGCTCTCTGCGGACAACGCCCACGCGGTGCATCCCAACCATCCCGAGCTGTGCGACCCCGTGAATCAGGTGCAGATGAACGCCGGCATCGTCATCAAGTCCAACGCCCGTCAGAAGTACACCACCGACGCGGTGTCCAGCGCGGTCTTTGGGCAGATCTGCGCCAGCGCCGGCGTGCCTGTGCAGTACTTTGCCAATCGCTCCGACATGGCGGGCGGCTCCACGCTTGGCAACATCTCCGGCGGTCATGTGTCCATCAACACCGTGGACATCGGTCTGGCGCAGCTGGCGATGCACTCCTGCTACGAAACGGCGGGCACCCGCGACCTGGACTACATGGTGCAGGGCATGACGGCCTTCTATGAGACGGACATCCGCACCCATGGGGACGGGGAGTACGAGCTGCAGGCGCTGCCGCCCCGGGAGACGGAGGCATGAGGCGCTGGTGGCTTCCGCTGCTCGCCGCGCTGGGGATGCTGCTGCCGTGCGCCGCGCAGGCGGACATCGTGATCAGCGAGGTCATGACCTCCAACGCCATCTACGAGAATGGCGAGGCCTACGACTGGGTGGAGCTGTACAACAACGGCAGCAAGACCGTGAACCTCTCCGGCTGGTTTCTCAGCGACAATGAAAAGAAGCCGCAGAAGTGGAGCTTCCCGGAGGGGACGACCCTGAAAGCGGGTTCCTTCCTGACCGTGTTCTGCACGGGGGACAGCACCCTGTCCAAGGGGAAAAACAGCACCTTCTATGCGGACTTCAAGCTGTCCTCCTCCGGGGAAACGCTGCTGCTGTCCGATGCGGAGGGCACCGCGATTCAGCTACTGGAGCTCCCGCCGCAGTACGGCTGCGTCAGCTATGGTCTCGCGCCCGACGGGGTGACCTATGCCTACCTGGAAACCGCCACGAGAAATGCAAAGAATAAAACCGAAGTCGGTATGTATCGTGTGGAGACACCCGTCATCCAGACTGCGTCCGGTTTCTATCGGGACGCCGTTACCGTGCAGGCCTCCGCACCCGAAGGCAGCGAGCTTCGCTACACGCTGAACGGAGAAACCCCGACCAGGTCGGATGCCCTGTTCCCTGCGGAGGGCCTGCTGCTGGAGCAGACCGCCATTCTGCGCGTCAAGGCCTTTGCCGACGGCGCGGTTTCCTCCCAGACCGTCAGCGCCACCTACTTTCTGAACGAGGAGCAGCTGACGCCCATCGTGTCGCTGATTACCGATGACAAGTACCTGTTCAACAGCAAGACCGGCGCCCTGGTGAAGGGCACCGGCTCCACGCCCAACTACGAGAAGGAGCTGGAATATCCGGTCAACATCGAGTATTTCAACGCTGACGGTCTCTGCGAGATCAATCAGATCGGCACCTTCAGCATCTCCGGGCATTCCGCCACGGTGAACGCGCAGAAGTCCCTGGCGCTGTTCGCCCGCAAGGCCCTCGGCGCGGAGACCTTCCAGTTCAATCCCTTCCCGACCCGCGACTATACGGAGTACAAATCCCTACTTCTTCGCTCCACCAACTCGGACGCGTATGCCACCCGGCTCCGGGATGTGGTCGCCTCCTCGCTGGCGGAGGGAGAGGGGCTGCTGTATCAGGACGCGGTCTGCATTCAGGTGTACATCAACGGACAGTACTGGGGACACTACAACCTGCGAGAAAAGATCAACAAGTACTTTGTGGCCCAGCACGAGGGCGTGACCGACGAGTACGCCATCGACCGGATCGACATTCTCTCCCGGACAGGACGCGACGAGTTTGTCCAGAACGGCAGCAACGAGGACTGGCTCGCGCTGTGCGACTTCTGCAAGACCAGCGACCTGAACGTTCCGGAAAATCTGCAGTATGTGGAGGAGCGGCTGGACATCGACAGCCTGTTCACCCACGCCGCCTACGAGATCATCCTGGGCAACGTGGACTTCACGAACGTCCGGGTCTACCGGGTGCCGGGCGGCAAGTGGAAGTACCTGCTGTTCGACGTGGAGGCCTGCTGGCGCGGTCTGGACCGGACGCCGCTGGAATACTACATCAAGCCGGTCAGCGGCAAGATTCAGGGCTTCCGTCATGAGCCGCTGAACGCGCTGCTGAATGTGCCGGAGATGAAAGCACGCTTCCTGCAGCGGGTCGCGGAGCTGCTGGAGAAGCATTTCCAATGGCCCGATGTGGAAGCGCGGTTCGATGCCTGGACCGGCATCCTGGAGCAGATTCTGCCCCGGCATATCGCCCGCTGGAAGAACCTGACCATGGAGAAATGGCACACCAATGTGGACGCGGTGAAGTACTATGCGCGGATGCGCCCGAAGAAGATTCCGGAGCTCCTGCAGCAGGCCATGAAGCTGACCGACGCGGAAGTGGAGACCTATTTCGGATCCGTGCTGCGGCTGCTGGAGGAAACAAACACGCTGCCCTGAGCGGATGTTACAGCGCTCCGGCAGGCCGTGCGGCTGCACAGCAGAGGCTCCGCAGCCAGTCGCGCACCGCGTGGTAGCTGGTGGCCTCTCCGATACCTGCCTGATAGGCACGGATGCGCTCCTCCCGGGTCATATCCGCGAAGTAGCGACCATTGTACGGGCACACGCTCAGGCTGTCGATGGGCCAGCCCTCATTCCGGGCGGCGCAGGGCGTGTCCATCATCTCAAAGGCGTAGGGATACAGCTCCTCAGGGGTATCGGCGCGGGTGTAGATATGCGCCTCATCCAGCACCAGACAGTAGGCGTCCTGCCAGGCCGCCCGCAGCCTGCCGCCATGACGATGGGCGATGGCCTGATACCACCGCAGCATCTCCTCATCGTCCTCCATCACATGGCCATCCACCATGCGCCGCACATGAACGCCCGGCTGATCCGGGTGTTCGGGCGGCAAATCGAGGAACACCAGCCCTGAGTCCTCCGCCAGCGTCGGCAGTCCGGTCGCCCGGTGGTAGGCCAGGGCTTTTTGCATGGCGTTGCCCAGAGCATCACGGGCATCCTCGGGAATCGTCACATGCAGCTGAAACGAGGCAGGGGAAACACACTGCACATCATCCTCCGGCGCGAAATTGGCCTGCATCGCCCGGAGCTTGCTGGGATTATGGGTACCGATCAGCAGCTTCATCCGAGCAGCCCTCCTGTCCAGTCCGTCATGGTCATCAGCGATCCACAGAGCGCAGAAAGGCCCGCCTCATCCACTTCATCGAAGCGCGCTGTCACGGGGCTGTCAATATCCAGAACGCCGAAGCATACCCCATCCTTCATCAGCGGCAGCACGATCTCAGAGCGGGAGGCGCTGTCGCAGGCGATGTGCCCCGGGAACGCATGCACATCCGCCACGCGCTGCACGCAGCCCTCCGCCACCGCCGTGCCGCACACGCCGCGCCCGACCGGAATCACCGTGCAGGCCGTCTTTCCCTGAAACGGGCCAAGATAGAGCGTGTTCTGCCGCAGCAGATAGAAGCCTGCCCAGTTGATCTGCTCCAGCGAGCTCCACAGCAGCGCCGCGCAGTTGGCCAGTGCGGGCAGGGGCAGGGGACACCCCTCCGTGAGCGAGGCCGCCTGGGCAAGCATCAGTCGGTACTGCTGCTCCTTTTCCTTGGTGGTCATGCTTGTTCCTCCTGCGTGCTTTGTGTGTTTGTCACCCTCTGCCCGTCCATCACAGCACATAGAGGTAGATGGAGAAGAAGTGCAGGATGGTTCCGCCCAGGCAGAAAAAGTGGAAGATGGAGTGGAAGAACTTCTTCCGGGAGCCGATGCCGTACAGGATGGCACCGACGGAATACACCACGCCGCCCCACAGCAGCAGCACGATGCCGCCGTGCGGAATGGCCTGCGTCATGGTGCGGTAGGCGAGTACGACCATCCAGCCCATGATCAGATAGCAGGCCACCGAAATCTTTGCGTAGCGCTTCAGGTTCACCGCGTTCAGCACGACGCCCAGGATGGCCATGGCCCAGATCACGCCGAACACCGTCCAGCCGAGCCAGGGGGTGACGGCGCGGATGGACACCAGCGTATAGGGTGTATAGGTGCCCGCGATCAGCAGGAAGATGGTGCAGTGGTCAAAAACACGGAATACGCGCTTGGCCCGATTGACCTTCAGCGCATGATACAGGCAGCTCATCAGGTACAGCAGAATCACGGTGAAGCCGAAGATGCAGCTGGAAACGACCTTCCAGCCCACGTCCACCGGCGACAGGGCGCTCTTGACGATACACAGCACCAGCCCGGCGATGCCGAGCAGCGCGCCGATACCATGCGAGATGGAGCTGATCAGCTCCTCCGCCAGAGAGTAGGTGGGAATCGCGATTCTGTGGTGCTGCTTTTCATAATCCGAAATCATGGACGATCCTCCGGAAACAAGAATCAGGGGATGCGGGCCCGGTCACTTCACCAGGCGATAGAGGGAGATGACCTTGCCGAGGATGGTGATCTCCCGGGTATAGATGGGGGCCATGGTGTGGTTTTCCGGCTGCAGACGGAAACGCCCGTCCTCCTTGTAATAGCGCTTGACGGTCGCCGAGTCGTCGATCATGGCGACCACGATATCGCCGTTGTTGGCCTCCTGCTGCTTGCGCACCACGATGTAGTCCCCATCCAGGATGCCGGCCTCGATCATGCTCTCGCCGCGGACGAGCAGAATGAAGTGCTCACCCTCGCCGAGCATGATGTCGGGAATCTGCACATAGTCCTCCAGGTTCTCCTCCGCCAGAATGGGCAGACCGGCGGTCACGCGGCCCACCACGGGCACCGCGGTGGTGTTATTACGCATGAAGTTCGGATCGCCGACAACCTCCATGGCGCGGGGCTTCATGGCATCGCGATGAATCAGCCCGCGCTTCTCCAGGCGCTGCAGGTGTCCGTGCACGGTGGAGGTGGACTTAAGCCCCACCGCGTTGGCAATCTCCCGAACGGACGGGGGATAGCCCTTGGTCTGTATCTCGCTCTTGATGAAGTCCAGGATTTTCTGCTGGTTGTCGCCGCGAGGTCGTTGCTGCATACATACGCCGCCTTTCCAAGATTAAGATGGTCGAAATCATTATAGCACAGTTTTCTGTAAAAATCAAACATCCGTTCGGAAAAAATGAGGATTTCACGCGAAAATTCATACGGCGGCATTGCGAAGTCACGCAGTGCGTGATATAATGTCCACATACAAATGGAGAATGGGGGACTGACGATGAGAAGGATTGGCATGATCGGTGCCGGGAACATGGGCGGAGCCATTCTGCACGGTGTGATCGACGCCGACTATGTGAAGGCGTCCCAGCTGCTGGTCTGCGACAAGAGCCGCGCCCGCCTTGAGGAGCTGGCGCTGGAGCTGCCCGGCGTCACCTTCTGCGACATGGCGTCGGATCTGGTGGAGCAGAGCGACATGGTCATCCTGGCGGTGAAGCCCAACATGGTTCGTCAGGTCATCGACGACATCCGCCCCGTGCTGTCCGGAAAGGCCATTATCTCCATCGCCGCAGGCTGGACGGTGGCGATGCTGCAGGAGGCGCTGGAGGGCAGCGGCGCGACCTATCTGCGGGTCATGCCGAACACACCTGCCATGGTGGGCGAGGGCATGACCGCCATCTGCAACGAAACGACCTTCTCCATCAGCGACTTTGACTTTGCGCAGGGTATCTTTGACGCGGTGGGCCGCACCATCGTGCTGCCGGAGCGGCTCTTTGACGGCGTCATCGCCATCAGCGGCTCCAGCCCGGCCTATGTCTACATGATGATCGAGGCCATGGCGGACGCCGGCGTCCGGGAGGGACTGCCGCGAAAGAATTCCTATGAGATGGCGGCACAGGCGGTGCTGGGCAGCGCGCTGATGGTGCTGCAGTCCGGCGAGCATCCGGGCAGCCTGAAGGATGCGGTCTGCTCACCGGGCGGAACCACCATCGATGCAGTGGTGGAGCTGGAGCGGAAGGGCTTCCGAGCCGCGATCATGGACGCCATGGAGGCGTGTGCCCGGAAATCAAAAGAAATGTCGAATAAGGGGAGAAAATAAACCGTGCAGAACATGCAAAGTGACAATAAGCCCCGGAAGAAGGTCAATATCTATACCGATGGGGCCTGTTCCGGAAACCCGGGCCCCGGCGGCTGGGGCTGCATTCTGGAGTTTGGCCCGCATCGTAAGGAATTGAGCGGCTACATGGCTGGAACGACCAACAATCGCATGGAGCTGTTCGCGGCAATCAGCGCGCTCGGTGCGCTGAAGGAACCCTGCGATGTGACCCTGTATTCCGACTCGAACTACCTGGTTCAGGCGTTCAATGAGCACTGGATTGAAAACTGGAAGCAGAAGGGCTGGAAAAAGAGCGATGGTCAGCCCGTGGAAAATCAGGATCTGTGGTTCATTCTGCTGGTGCAGACCAAAAAGCACCATGTGACCTTCATCAAGGTGAAGGGGCACAGCAACCATCCGGAGAATGAACGCTGCGATGAGCTGGCCCGGGCCGCCATTGATGAGTACAGGCGGATAAACACGAAAAGGCCCGCGAACGATTGAAAATCCGTTTTTCAGCCATTCCGGAGGCGGTTGGACGCGGAATGGTCCGCATGAACGGACAACTGGCGATCTCACGGCGTTTTACGAACCGCCTCAACTGCGCTGCTAACACACAGGGCGCCCCGGGAGACCGGGGCGGCCTCTTTTCAGAGGGACAGGGAAGTTTCTTCAACTATTCGCTAAACCATAGTTTCACGAATAGTTGACCCCCGAAACGGCCCAGGAGGGACAGTATGCCCGATACCAACAGCTATCGCACCCAGATCGATCAGCGCAGGATTCTGCAGATACGGCAGATCTGCCGCGAGCTTCCGCAGGCCTGCTTTGATTTTCTGAGCGGCATCGCGCTGACCACAGGAACCTTTACGCGGCTGGCGTACGCCATTGACCTGCGAACCTTCATTCATTATCTGCACCACGAGCGCGTAGCCTTTGCCGACCGGAATCCGACGCTCTGGACGGACGCTGATTTGGCGCGGGTCAGCGTCAGCGATCTCACCGCCTATACGGAGTACCTGACCTACTATTTCCGCGATGATGACCAGCCTGATGACGAGGATTCCTCCCGGCGCGCGCTTGTCAATCACGAGCTGGCCATCAAGCGCAAGCTGTGCTCCATCCGTGCGCTGTATGACTATCTTTTCAAGAGCCAGCGGATTCCATCCAATGTGACCCTGCTGATCGACCTTCCGAAAATTCACGAAAAACCCATCATCCGATTGGATACAAACGAGGTCAGGCGGATTCTTGCGCTGGCAGAGACTGGCGAAGGCATGACCAAAGGACAGCAGCGCTTTCAGGCAAAGACTTCCAAAAGAGACTTTGCCCTGTTATCCCTTTTTCTGGGCACCGGCATCCGCGTTTCCGAGTGTGTGGGCATCAACCTGTCCGATGTGGACATGGAGAACAATGCCTTTCTGGTGACGCGCAAGGGTGGCAATCAGGTGGTGCTGTATTTTCCGCCGGAGGTGGCGGATGCGCTGGGCGAATACATGGCGGAGCGGGCGCAGATCGAGGCGCTGCCGGGGCATGAGGACGCGCTGTTCCTGTCCCTGCAGCGGAAGCGCATCAGTCAGCGCGCCGTGCAGAATCTTGTAAAAAAATACGCAGCCATCGCTGCGCCGCTCAAGACGAAGATCAGCCCCCACAAGCTGCGCTCCACCTTCGCCACCAACCTGTACAACGCCACCGGCGACATCTATCTGGTGGCGGATGTGCTGGGGCATGCCTCCGTGGATACGACGCGCAAGCATTACGCCGACATGACCGACGCACGCCGGCGCATGGCGGCGGAGCATGTTCAGCTGCCGGTGCCGTCTGAGCAGACCGGCGCCGCCAACGCGGACTCCCCTTCCGGCGCTCCCGCCGACGCGCCTGATGCCACCTCGCCTGACCGGCCCGGCTGACGGAGCCGGCAGGCGGGCCTTACTGCCTGCCGGTGCGCCGATACTCATCCTCCAGCTGAATGCCGTCGATGACGATGGCCCGGTACTCCGCGTCACCTGTGATGCACTTCATGCAGTTGTCACAAATTTTATCCGGATCCAGATCACAGCGGTCATCGAGCTCCTCGTCCGCCTGCTCCGCTTCCGCCCGCGGCGGCTTTTTTTCGCTCATGCTTCCGTCGCCTCCTCTCTGATCATAGTATAGCACATTTCCCGGGGCGTGTCCATAGATTTTGACAAAGATGAGAAAATTTGTTCCTGAAATTTGGCGTGTTCGCCTTTTCATTTGGCTCCATTTGTGCTATCATACCCTCGGAAGGAGGCGATACATCCATGCAGGGTGCCTTGGAACTGGACTTTTTTTCATCAATCGAGGAACGTATGTACCTGTGTGTTGATCTGAAGTCCTTCTACGCCTCCGTGGAATGCGTTGACCGCGGGCTGGATCCGCTGAAGGCCGACCTGGTGGTTGCAGACCCGGAGCGCGGTGAAATGACCATCTGCCTGGCGGTATCGCCCGCGCTGAAGGCGAAGGGCGTGCGCAACCGGTGCCGGATATTCGACATTCCCGCGCACCTCCATTATATGATGGCGGCCCCCCGGATGCAGCGCTATGTGGATGTCTCGGCGGACATCTACGAAATCTATCTGAAGTACGTCTCGCCCGAGGACATCCATGTCTACAGCATTGATGAATGCTTCCTGGACATCACCTCCTACCTGGCACTGTATGGCTACACGGCAAGGCAGATGGCGCGCCAGCTGATGCACGAGGTGCTTCAGGCGACCGGCATCCGCGCCACCTGCGGCATCGGCACCAACCTGTATCTGGCGAAGGTGGCGCTGGACATTACCGCCAAGCGCGCCCCCGACTTCATCGGCGAATTGAATGAAGAAAGCTATCGGCGGATGCTGTGGCAACACCGCCCCCTGACGGACTTCTGGCAGGTGGGGCCCGGCATCTCCCGAAGGCTGGAGAGCTGCGGCATCACCACCATGGAGGGCATCGCGCACGCGGACGAGGAGCGTCTGTACAGGCTGCTGGGCATCAACGCGGAGCTGCTCATCGACCACGCTTGGGGCATTGAAACCACGACCATCCGGGATATCAGAAGCTACCAGAGCAGCACCCAATGCCTGTGCCGCGGACAGGTGCTGCCCTTCGACTATCCCTTTGAGAAGGGGCTGCTGATTATCAAGGAGATGATGGACCGGCTCTGTCTGGAGCTGGTGGAGAAATCCCTGGTCAGCAGCTCGGTGACGCTGTATGTGGGCTACAGCGGCGCCTGCGGCCCCATGGACAGCGCCCACGGCACCACGTCCGTCACGAAGCCGTCGAACGCGGATGCCGTCTGGGTGCCCGCCATCGAGCGCCTGTATCAGCAGATTGTCCGACGCGACGTGCCGGTTCGCAGGCTCACCCTCTGCTGCAACGATATTCATTCGGAGGATTTGCTGCAGTTCTCGCTGCTTGATGCTGATTCCGAGGAGCTGCAGCGGAACCGGAAGCTGCAAAAGGCGCTCAGCGGCATTCATCTCCGCTACGGACGGAACGCGGTGCTCAAGGGAACCAACTATGAGGAGGGCGCCACCGCGCGGGAGCGCAATCATCAGATTGGAGGGCATCGAAGCGGTGTATAGCAGCTGTGAACGAAGAAACACCTGGGGACGGAATCACCCGAGAATGTCGCCGGCGGAGCGTGCGCGGCAGTTCATGCCGTTTGCGGCGGTCAGCGGCGTGGACGAGGCGAACGCCGACAGGGAAATCCGGCTTTGTCCGCATCCCACCTTGAGCGAGGATCAGGCCCTGCAGCTGGACAAAGCCTTGCATCAGGTGGCGCCGGGTATGCAGGTGCGGCTTCTCCGCTTCCGCAGCCTGGGCGTCTCCGGCATGGGCACCCTGGAGGTCGTCACCGACGCGGTGCAGAAGCTGGAGCTTTCGCAGCGCGTGCTGTATCTTCGCGGCGCACGGGTTTCGCTGGACGACCTGCTGGAGCTGGAGGTGCTGACGAAGGGGCGCGAAGCAGCGCGGAGGGAATCTTGAAATGAATTTTTATACATTTTCTTTGCAAAACCTATTGACAAGTCGCCCGCATTGTCCTATAATCCCAACTGTTCCAAAAACAAAGGAGGCGTATCCCCTATGAAGAAGCTGATTGCTCTTGTTCTTTCCCTGATGCTGGTGCTCTGCGCGGTGCCCGCACTGGCTGATACCCTGACCATGGCGACCAATGCGTCCTTCCCTCCCTATGAGTACTACGACGGCGAGGAGATCGTCGGCATCGACGTTGAGATCGCCGCTGCCATCGCCGCCAAGCTGGGCTATGACTTCGCCGTGGACGACATGGAGTTCGATTCCATCATCCCCGCGATTCAGTCCGGCAAGGATTCCTTCGGCATGGCTGGCATGACCGTGACCGAGGAGCGCGCGCAGCTGGTCAGCTTCTCTGACAGCTATGCCACCGGCAAGCAGGTCATCATCGTGAAGGAGGACTCCCCCATCACCTCCGTGGACGACCTGATGGCTGAGGGCGCGATGTTCACCATCGGCGTGCAGGTTTCCACCACCGGCGACCTGTACACCACCTGGGATCTGGAGGATGAGGGCAAGGCCGTCATCAACCGCTATCCCAACGGCAACGAGGCGGTGATGGCGCTGGTGGCCGGCAAGATCGACTGCGTGGTCATCGACAACGAGCCCGCCAAGGCCTATGTGGCTGCCAACGAGGGTCTGAAGATTCTGGAGACCGAGTATGTGGTCGAGCAGTACGCTGCCTGCTTCAAGAAGGACAACACCGAGCTGCTGGAGAAGTTCAACCAGGCGCTGAAGGAGCTGACCGATGACGGCACCATTCCGGCCATCATCGAGAAGTACATTCCTTCCAACGGTGCGGCGGCGGAGTAACATCCATCCGGGCCATGCAAGGGAGCGGCGTTCAAACCGTTCCCTTGTTTCTTGATGATTGGCTTTTTGAGGCTTGATAGGAGGTTTTGAGCTTGACCCTATGGGAAACGATCGCCGCGTGGTTTGAAGGCGTGAAGGCCGAGTTTATCCTCAATTTCGTCACCCGCAGCCGCTGGAAGCTGCTTCTGAGCGGTCTGGAGAATACCCTGCTGATGACCTTCTTTGCGCTGTGCATCGGCATTGTGATCGGTGTCCTGATTGCGGTGATCCGCACTGCCTGGGAGAGCAACAAGGCGAAGATGAAGCCCGGCGTGGGCCGGTTCTTCATGGCGCTGCTGAACCGCATCTGCGTGATCTATACCACCGTCATCCGCGGCACGCCCATGGTGGTGCAGCTGCTCATCCTGTACTACATTGTGTTCGCTTCCTCCAGCAACGGTCTGGCGGTGGCGACGCTCTCCTTCGGCATCAATTCGGGTGCCTATGTGTCGGAGATCATCCGAAGCGGCATCATGTCCATTGACAAGGGACAGATGGAGGCGGGACGCAGCGTGGGTCTGAACTATGTGCAGACCATGTGGTACATCATCGCGCCGCAGGTGCTGAAGAACGTGCTACCCACCCTGGCGAACGAGTTCATCACCCTGCTGAAGGAGACCTCGGTGGCGGGCTATGTGGCGGTCGCGGATCTGACCTTCGCAGGCAACCGGATTCGCGGTGTTACCTATTCGGCGTTCATGCCGCTGATTGCGGTCGCGCTGATCTATCTGCTGCTGGTCACGGGGCTGACCTGGCTGGTCGGCAAGCTGGAAAGGAGGCTGCGTCAGGGTGATAACCGTTGAGAATCTGCAGAAAAGCTTCGGAAACCTGGATGTGCTGCGCGGTGTCGATGTGCATGTGCACAAGGGGGAAAAGGTCGTGCTGATCGGGCCCTCGGGCTCCGGCAAGACCACGCTGCTGCGCTGCCTGAACCTGCTGGAGCAGCCCACCGGCGGGCATGTGTTCTTCGAGGGCGAGGACATCACCGCCCCCAAATGTGACATCAACCGCATCCGGCAGAAGATGGGCATGGTGTTCCAGCAGTTCAATCTGTTCCCGCACCTGAGCATTCTGAACAACATCATTCTGGCGCCCACCAAGCTGAAGCTGCAGACGAAGGCCGAAGCGACGGAGCGGGCCATGCAGCTGCTCAAGCGTGTGGGGCTGCAGGATAAGGCCCACAACTATCCCCGGCAGCTCTCGGGCGGTCAGCAGCAGCGCATCGCCATCGTTCGTGCGCTGGCGATGAATCC
>JAEDKS010000027.1 GCA_016295665.1 Clostridia bacterium | reverse complement strand
CATTTTGTGTAAAATGTTTTTTGAAAGGAGGTTGACCCCCCACCATGCAATTTTGTGACAAGCTGGATTTCCTGATGAAAATCAGCAACACCGCGAACAAGGAGCTTGCCCAGGGCATCGCGGTGGATCGTTCGCTGGTCAGCCTGCTGCGAACAGGCAGGCGACCGCGCCCGCGGAATCTGGATCACATCCACCGCATCGCCCGGTTTCTGGCCCCCCGCATCACCACGGATTTCCAGCGTCACGCGGTGGCGGACATGCTCGGTCAGATCTCCATCCGTTCCTCCCTGCCCACGGACATGCTCGTGGATGCCCTGGAAAAGTGGCTGATCGGCGATCAGGACATGGTGGATCACTTCGTGGACAGCCTCACAGCTCCCCCGGCCCCCACCACCCCGCCGCTGCCCCAGCCGCAGCAGTCCGTCTCCCGGGACACCCGCTTCTTCTTCGGCAACGAGGGTCGCCGGGAAGCCATGCGCTACATGGCGTCCATGCTCAACGGGCTGAAGGATCCCTGTGACATTCTTGTCGCCTCCGACGGCAACATGGACTGGCTGCTGGAGGATTACGACTTTTCCTGCGAGATGCGGGATGGTCTGGTCACCGCCATGGACAGGGAAATCACGCTGTACCAGATTCTCCCCTCCATGAACTTCATCAACAGCTACATCGAGTCCCTACGCTTCTGGCTGCCCATGTACACCTCCGGTCGGGCGCGGGTCTTCTACTATCCCCGCCTAAGGGACAACCTGTACCGCCACTCCACCATCATCGTGCCCGGACACGCGGTGAACTCCGTCTCGGGCATCGGTCTGCAGAGCACCACGCAGGTCTCCATGGTCTCCGGGCAGCCGGAGCTCATCAACGCCTACTCCGCCCTGTTCCAGAACCATCTGGCGCTGTGCCGCCCCGCCATGGAGCTCCATTCCTCCATGAGTGAGTACGCCGCCTGCTACCGGGACTATTTCAGCCGGGATGGCGCCATCATTCAGCAGGTATCGCCCCTGCCCATCACCACCATGCCCCCGGAGCTGATGCGCTACTATCAGGATCAGAGCGACAGCCCCTTCTGGAAGGGCATCTTCCAGGATTTCCTGGATCTGCTTCCCACGCTCCACACCCGCATGAAGGGCCGAAGCTACATCGACATCGCCCGGCTCGCCTCCGTCCGGGACATCCGGGCGGGCACGGTGCCGGTGGTCTCCCCGATGCAGACCCGCCCCGATCAGCCCTTCTACACCCCGGAGACCTACGCACAGCACCTGAAGTACATCCTCTACACGATGGAGACCAACGAGAATTACTGGTTCATCCCCTACCACGGAGAGCGACGCAACGACTTCAATCTCTTTGTCAACGAAAGCGGCCCCGTCCTTATCGTCCGGCTCGCGCCGCCCACCCTCATGCTGGAGCTCCACCGGCCCGAAATGGTGCAGGCCTTCAGGGAATACCTGCTGCGCATCGTGGACAAGGATGGCTTCGACAGCACCCGGAGAAAGAAAATCGTCATGGAGCTCTCCGCTCTGATCCGGGAATTGCAGTCATGATTTGCATTATCCGAACACTCGTGCTATAATAGGGTGTTCGGATTTTTTTGACGTCATCAGAGAAGGAGTAAGCATCCATGGCTCAGACCTACGACGCAGGCAAGATTCAGGTGCTGGAGGGCCTCGAGGCCGTCCGTATGCGCCCCGGCATGTATATTGGCACCACCTCCTCCCGCGGGTTGCACCACCTGCTGTGGGAGATTGTGGATAACGCCATCGACGAGGCCAGCAACGGCTACGCCGACGAGGTGGACGTGACGCTCCATCAGGACGGCTCCGCATCCGTGTTCGACAACGGACGCGGCGTCCCGGTGGACACCCATCCCACGCTGGGCATCTCCGGCGTGGAGGTGATCTATACCAAGCTGCACGCCGGCGGCAAGTTTTCCGGTGAGAACTACGGCTACTCCGGCGGTCTGCACGGCGTGGGCGCGTCGGTGGTGAACGCGCTGAGCCGATGGATGGTAGTGGACTCCTTCCGGGACTGGGAGCACTGGCAGATGCGCTTCGCCTCCGAATACGACCCCGCGCTGAAGAAGGTCACCGCCGGCATCCCGCAGGGGCCGCTGACGAAGATCGGCAACACCCGCAAGAAGGGCACCCTGGTGCGCTTCCTGCCGGATGACACCATCTTCGAGGACGTGCGCTTTAACGGCGAGCAGGTGGCCCGCCGCCTGCAGGAGCTGGCCTACCTGAACAAGGGGCTGAAGATCGTGTTCACCGACGAGCGGGTGAAGGACCCCGCCCTGCGGCAAAAGACGTTCCACTACGAGGGCGGCATCGTGGACTATGTGCGCTACCTGAACACGGGCAAGACCGTGCTGGACGACACGGTCATCTATCTGGAGGGGCAGCGGGACACCACCATCGCCCGCATCGCCATCCAGTACACCGACGGCTACACGGAGAGTATGTTCTCCTACGTCAACAACATTCCCACCGGCGAGGGCGGCAGCCATGAAACCGGCTTCAAGGCCGCCTTCACCAAGGCGTTCAACGACTACGCCCGCAAGATCGGCGCCCTGCGGGAGAAGGACAACAACCTCTCCGGCGAGGACTTCCGCGAGGGCCTCACCTGCGTGCTGGTCACCATGGTGAAGAACCCGCAGTTCGAGGGCCAGACCAAGGGCCGTCTGGGCAACAGCGAGGTGCGCCCCGCGGTGGAGGCGATCGTGGCAGAGCAGCTGGCCTACTGGCTGGACAACCTCAAGAATCAGGATGTGGCGACGCAGATCGTGACCAAGGCCGTCCGCGCCGCCCAGGTGCGCGAGGCCGCCCGCAAGACCCGCGACAACGCCCGCAAGGCCAATCAGCTGGAGGCCGCGCCCCTGGTGGGCAAGCTGGCGGCGTCCTCGGGGCGCAAGCCGGAGGACAACGAGCTGTTCATCGTGGAGGGCGACTCCGCCGGCGGCAGCGCCAAGCAGGGCCGTGACCGCCGCTTTCAGGCCATCCTCCCCCTGCGCGGCAAGCCGCTGAACGCGGAGAAGAAGCGGCTGGATCAGGTGCTGAGCAACGAGGAGTTCCGCAGCCTCATCACCGCGCTGGGCACGGGCATTGACGAGAGCTTCTCCCTGTCGGGGCTGAAGTACCACAAGGTCATCATCCTCTCCGATGCCGACCAGGACGGCGCCCACATCCGCGCCATTCTGCTGACCTTCTTCTTCCGGTACATGAAGGAGCTAATCACCGCCGGGCATGTGTACATCGGCATGCCGCCCCTGTACAAGGTGCAGAAGGGCAGCAGGGTCTGGTACGCCTACGACGACCGGGAGCTGTCGAAGATGACAAGGGAGGCCGGCAAGGGCTACCTGCTGCAGCGCTACAAGGGCCTGGGCGAAATGAACCCGGAGCAGCTGTGGGCCACCACCATGGATCCCGCCCAGCGCAAGCTGATGCAGGTGTCCATCGACGACGCGGCCCAGGCCGACCGTCTGGTGACCATCCTCATGGGCGACAAGGTGGAGCCCCGAAGGGACTACATCAGCGAGCACGCCGACTTCAACCGTCAGGATGACTTCGAGCTGCCCCCGGAGCAGCTGAAGGCCAAAGAGAATCAGGAAAGATGATGAGGTGATACCATGCCGAAAAAGCGCGAACCCGCCAAGCCGATCGTCAAGGATGATCCCTCCCGCATCATCCAGACCTCCATGGAGGATGTGATGCACAACTCCATGATTCCCTACGCCGAGCACGTCATTCTGGAGCGCGCCCTGCCCCGGGTGGAGGACGGTCTGAAGCCCGTGCAGCGTCGCATCCTCTACACCATGATGGAGCTGGGCACCACCCCCGACAAGCCGCACCGCAAGTGCGCCCGTATCGTGGGCGACTGCCTCGGTAAATACCACCCCCACGGCGACTCCTCCGTCTACGGCGCGCTGGTGCGCATGGCGCAGGATTTCGTCATGCGCGCACCCATGGTGGACGGTCACGGCAACTTTGGCTCCATCGACGGCGACAGCGCCGCCGCCATGCGTTACACCGAGGCCCGCATGACCCCCGTGGCCATGCTCATGCTCCGGGACATCGAGAAGGACACCGTGCCCTTCCGTCTGAACTTCGATGACTCCCTCAAGGAGCCGGACATGCTGCCCGCCCGCTTCCCCAACCTGCTGGTGAACGGCGCCAGCGGCATCGCGGTGGGCCTGGCCACCAACATCCCGCCCCATAACTTCCGCGAGGCCGTCCGCGCCACCATCGCGCAGATCGAGAACCCGGACATCTCCCTGGACGAGCTGATGAAGATCATCCCCGGCCCGGACTTCCCCACCGGCGGCATTCTGGTGGACAACGAGGAGATCCGCCGGGGCTACGAGACGGGCCGCGCCAAGCTGTCCGTGCGGGCCCGGGTGCACATCGAGGACGGCACCGCCGGCCGGAAGCTGCTGGTCATCACCGAGGTGCCCTACGAGGTCAACAAGGCCGCCATGCTGGAGAAGATTCTCAAGCTGAGCGAGGAGAAAAAGGCGCAGCTGGGCGGCATCTACGACATCCGGGACGAGAGCGACCGGGAGGGCCTGCGGGCCGTCATCGAGCTGAAGAAGGACGTGAGCCCGGAGAAGGTGCTCTCGGTGCTCTACAAGTACTCCGACCTGCAGGTGACCTTCGGCCTGAACATGGTCGCCATCGCCGACGGCAAGCCGGTGCAGATGGGGGTGAAGGCCATCATCGGGCACTTCATCCGCCACCAGAAGAACGTGGTCACCCGCCGCACCGAGTACGAGCTGAAGCAGGCGCAGGCCCGGGCCCATATCCTGCAGGGCCTGATGATCGCCGTGGACAACCTGGACGAGGTCATCCGCCTCATCCGCGCCAGCAAGACGCCCAAGGAGGCCAAGACCCGGCTGATGGAGGCCTTCGCCCTGGACGACGTGCAGGCCCAGGCCATTCTGGACATGCGCCTGCAGCGCCTGACCAACCTGGAGATTCTGGCCCTGCGGAAGGAGTACGAGGAGCTGCTGAAGCTCATCGCACGGCTGGAGGGCATTCTGGGAAGCGAGAAGAAGCTGCTGGCGGTCATCCGCAAGGAGCTGGAGGAGATCGCGGCAGAGTACGGCGACGACCGCCGCACCACCATCGAGGTGGTGGACGCGGTGAAGCTGGAGCCGGAGGACGAGCAGCCCCTGCCCGAGGAGTGCGTCGTGGTGTATACCAACGCCGGTCAGCTCAAGCGCATCTACCCCGCCAACTACCGCAAGGCGCCCCTGCCGGACTACCGGGACGACCAGAAGGAATCGGCCCGGTTCCTGTTCCAGACCCAGACCGACCACACGCTGCTCATCTTCACCGACCACGGCAACTGCTACTCCCTGCCCGTGGGCAAGCTGCAGGAATCGAAGCCCCGGGATCGCGGTCAGCTGCTGTCTGGCGTGCTGGCGGGGCTGGAGGACGGCGAGCAGGCGCTGTACATGACCTGCGTGAAGCCGCGGGAGCTGGCCCGCCAGAGCGACCTGCTGTTCGTGACCCGCCGGGGCATGGTGAAGCGCACCGCCGCCGGGGACTTCGACGTGCGTAGCAAGAAGTTCGCCGCCGTGAACATCAAGGACGGCGACAGCCTGCTGTGCGTGCTGCCCCTGCCCACCCGGGACGACCTGCTCCTTCTGACCCGCAACGGCATCGCCATCCGCTTCCCGCTGGACTCCGTGCCCACCCAGGGCCGCATCTCCGCAGGCGTGCGCGGCATGCAGGTGGACGCGGAGGACGAGCTGCTCTGGTGCGGTCAGCTGGGCGCGAAGGACGAGCTGATCCTGATCAGCGAGCGCGGCTTCGCCAAGCGCATCCCCGCCCTGGAGTTTGACCCGCAGAACCGTGGCGGCAAGGGCGTCAAGGCCTTCCTGTTCAACAAGACCGCCAGCAACGGTACCCATGTGGCGGCGGCGCTCCTGACGGGGGCCGCGCCCTGCCAGCTGCTCATCACCCAGCTCCGCAGCGCCCCCACCGTGCTGGACAAGGACGCCGTCGCCATTCAGAGCCGCACCGGCAAGGGCGTGCCCTGCGTGATGGCGGTGCTGGAGGACGTGGTCACCGGCGCCCGGGCGCTCTCCCCCGCGCCCGTCATCTGATGCGGATTCTCTCTTGCCACCCGGGGCAAAACATGGTATGATAATGCCGGTGTAAGCCGTTCAAGGAGGTTGTTTCCATGAACCGCAACGAGTATTTTCCGATGCTGGAGGTATCGTCCCTCTCGGTGCATCTGGCCTGGGCCACCCTGGAGGTCAGGGGGGATAGCGTAGACCAGCTGCAGGTGCTGGTGTCCGGCGGCGAGTCGGATACCGCCGCGCTGCGCATCACCTGCGCCCAGGGCCACCTGCTCATCGAGCAGCCCAACCTGGGCATCTCCCCCAGCCTGGCCACCGCCGGGCACTGGATGGAGATTCTCATCCGCGTGCCCCTGGACTGGAAGGGGCCGTTGGATCTGTCCACCATCTCCGGGCGCCTGACCGCCTCCGGGCTGAACGGCACCGATCTGGAGCTCTGCACCGTGTCCGGTGCCCTGTCCGCCGGACAGCTTGGCGGCATCCGCTGTCACCTGCGCACCGTGTCCGGTGCCCTGCGGGCCGAGGGCGTCACCTGCAACGAGCTGGTGCTGCGCTCCGTATCGGGCAACGTGACCATGGAGGACAGCGTCTTTTCCCAGGGCAATCTGGACAGCGTGTCCGGCGACTTCTCGCTGAGCCTGCTGGAGCCCATCGACCTGCTGAACGTGACCACGGTCTCCGGCAGCCTGGCGCTGGAGGCGCCCATCACCTCGGCCTGCATCCGGCGCAAGGCCCCCGGCGGGCACCTGCGCACCAAGGGCCTGAGCCTGCAGGATCAGGGCGTGCCGATCTCCATGACCACGGTCTCCGGCGACCTGGAGATCATCGGCGGCGCCGGTTGATCCCCAACCGAACAATCCGAATCCGAAAATTTGTAGCATAACAGGAGGAAGTTTCTCATGGCAAGACAGAACTTTGGCGGCTTCGGCGGCGCGAACATGCAGCAGCTGATGCGGCAGGCCCAGAAGATGCAGCAGCAGATGACCGAGGCCCAGGAGAAGCTGGACGCGATGGAGTACGAGGCGGCCAGCGGCGGCGGCATGGTGCAGGTGAAGGTCAGCGGCAAGCGCGAGCTGACCAGCATCACCATCGACCCCCAGGTGGTGGATCCGGAGGACGTGGAGATGCTGCAGGACCTGATTCAGGCTGCGGTCAATGAGGCGCTGCGCAAGGGCGAGGAGGCCCGCGAGGCCACCATGAGCCGCATGGCTCCCGGCATGGGCGGGATGTTCTGATGACGCAGATTGAACCCATCGCCCGGATGGTGACGGAGCTGTCCCATCTGCCCGGCATCGGGCAAAAAACGGCCCAGCGCCTCGCCTACCACATCGCCAGCATGCCGCTGGAGGACGTGCGCCAGCTTGCCACCGCGCTGTGGCAGGGCCGGAAGGCCATCCGCTACTGCGCCGAGTGCGGCAACTACGCCTCGGCGGATCAGTGCGTGATCTGTGCCAACCCCGAGCGGCACAACGGACAGATCTGCGTGGTGCGCGACCCCCGGGACGTGGCGGCCATGGAGCGCATGCACGACTTCCACGGCCTGTACCACGTCCTGCACGGCACCCTGTCCCCCATGGACGGCGTGGGCCCGGATGACATCCGCATCCGGGAGCTGATCGCCCGGCTGTCCGACGGCAGCGTGACCGAGGTCATCCTCGCCACCAACCCGGACATCGAGGGCGAGGCCACCGCCACCTACATCGCCCGGCTGCTCAAGCCCATGGGCGTCCGCGTGACCCGCATCGCCCACGGCGTGCCCGTCGGCTCCGACCTGGAGTACGCCGACGAGGTGACGCTGAGCAAGGCCCTGGAAGGCCGGCGGGAAATGTGACGCCCCGCCCTCCGGGCCCATCGTTCTTGTCCTCCGGGATAAGAACGTTTTCCTTATGAATCAGGCGCGGCCCGATTGCCATGCCGCGCCGGGGAGGAAGCCATGTCAACCGAAACGCTCTGTTTTGTCGCGGTGCTGCTGGCGCTGCTGCTCCTCGGGCTCGGGCTGCTGATCGCGGTGCTGTCGCGTCAGCGCCGCCTGCAGGAGCAGCTGAGCGCGCTGCAGGATCAGCGGCAGGCCATGGAGGAGCTGACCAACGTCCTGCTGGACGAAATGGAGGACGAGCATCGCGCCAACGCCGCCACGCTCCAGCAGCTGAGCGGCACCCTGCTCACCACCCTGACCCAGCTGGGTCAGAGCCAGTCAGGGCTGCTGGAGAGCACCCAGCGGCAGGTGCTGCTGTCCTCCCGCGCCCAGGAGGAGCGGCTGGAGCAGCTGCGCCAGACCATGAGCGGTGCCATGACCAGCCTGCGGCAGGAGAACGACCGCCAGCTGTCCGAGATGCGCCGCACTGTGGACGAGAAGCTGACCGAATCCCTGGACAAGCGGCTGAACGACAGCTTTGCCCAGGTGAGCCAGCGTCTGGAGCAGGTGTACCGGGGCCTCGGTGAGATGCAGAGCCTCGCCAGCGGCGTGGGCGACCTGAAGAAGGTGCTGACCAACGTCAAAACCCGGGGCATCTGGGGCGAGATGCAGCTGGGAAGCCTGCTCTCCCAGGTGCTCGCCCCCAGCCAGTACGACGAGAACGTCGCCGTGGTGCCCGGCAGCGCTGAGCGGGTGGAGTACGCCGTGCGGCTCCCTGCCCGGGAGGGCGGCGTGATCTACCTGCCCATCGACAGCAAGTTCCCCCAGGAGAGCTACCTGCGTCTGGTGGAGGCCAGCCAGCAGGGCGACCCCGCGCAGGTGGAAGCCTGCCGCCGGTCGCTGTGCGCCGCCATCCGCACCGAGGCCCGGCGCATCGGCAAGTACATCCGCCCGCCCCACACCACGGACTTTGCCGTGATGTTCCTGCCCGTGGAGGGCCTCTACGCGGAGGTCATGCGGGACATGGACATCGCGGACAGCGTCCAGCGGGAGCAGCGGGTCGTCATTGCGGGGCCGTCCACCTTCGCCGCGCTGCTGAACGCCCTGCAGATGGGCTTCCGCACCCTTGCCATCGAGCAGCGCTCCGGGGAGGTCTGGAAGCTGCTGGGCGCGGTGAAAACGGACTTCGCCCAGTTTGCCGACGTGCTGCAAAAGACCCGCCAGCGCCTGCAGCAGGCCACCGATTCCATCGACAGCGCCTTTGACCGCACCCAGCGCATCCAGAAGCGGCTGGGGCAGGTGGAGCAGCTGGATCCCGCCGCTCCCCTCACCGACCCAACGAAGGAGGAATCACCCCATGAAGCCTGATTTCATCGCCCGTTTCGGGATGGAGCCCCATGTGGAGGGCGGCTATTTCCGTCTGCTGGATGACCACGAGGCCACCGCGGACGACCGCCACTCCTCCGGCGTCATCTACTATGCCCTGACCCCCGGCGAGCATGCCGACTTCCACGCCCTGGACTGCGACGAGTACTGGCTCTACCACGCCGGTTCCACGCTGGAGGTGTGGATTTACGATCAGCAGGGTCAGCTGCGTATCGAGCGCCTGGGCCTGACGGAGGACGCGCAGCCCTGCGTGCTGGTGAGGGCCGGCGAGCTGTTCGGTGCCCGCTCCGCAGCGGGTGCGAAGGAGACCACCCTGCTCTCCTGCGTCACCGTGCCCCAGTTCACCTACGACAACTACCGCCTGCTCCGCCGGGAGGAGATGCTGAAGGAGCACCCGGACGCGGCTCCCTTCTTCGACTGAGGCTCACGCAAAACGGACATACCCGTCGCGGTATGTCCGTCCTGTCGTTTTGGTGCCCGGGCTGCTCCGGCTACTCGCCGTCCTCCACCCGTTCGAGGAAGCTCACCATCACATAGCCCTCCGTCACGTCCGTCTTTACGTGGACCCAGGCGGGATCCTCGCAGGTTTCCAGCACCACCAGCTGCTGGTGCTTGTACAGCCGCATCAGGATTTCGCCCGCCAGGCTGGGCTCGGAGCGCAGGTTCAGGCTGCTGTCGTCGTCCACGCCCTCCACGGATGCCAGCCAGGCGCCCTCCGGCACCTCGCCGGTCACGGGCATCAGGGTGGGGCGCGGCGTCGCCGTGGCTGCGGGGCCGGGGGTGTTCACCAGATTGGGCGCCGCGGTGGACAGCACCTGCGCGCCGCTGGGTGCCACCATCAGCGTCATGCCCGGATAGTAGAAGGCCAGAATCTGGTCAAAGGTCATGCCGTACTGCCCCGCCATCCACTGGGCGCCGCGCTGGCTCATGCCCACGCCATGCCCGTAGCGCCGGGACTCCAGGGTGTAGGTGCTGTCGTCCTCGACGAGGGTCAGCAGCTCGTTGTTCATGCCGCCGATGTTCAGCTTCAGCGCCTGCACCACATCCGGGAACAGCTCCAGGGTGATGGTGGCGGGCGTCGCGGCCTCGATCCAGTCGCTCAGGTACGCGGTGGGGGCGGCGGTGGGCGACGGAACCGCTGTGGGCAGGGGCGTGGGCGTTGCCGTTGCCCCCGGCGTGGCGGTGGACAGCAGGCTGAAGTCCTCGTCCGTCTCCCGGGGCGCGGTCGTCACCACGTTCAGCTGCTTCCCGGGCTGCACCAGCTTCCTGCCCGACCAGCGGAGGGTGATGGACAGCCCGGTCATCAGGCGGCTCTCCTCCCCATGGGCGGGGCCGACCAGCGCCATGTCCTCAATGGCGTCCACGCGCAGGGCGCTGACCTCGGGCACATAGCCGTTCCGGGTCATGACCGGCGCCAGATAGTTGCATAGAATTTCCAGAAAGGCATCACTCAGCCCCGTACCGCTCTTGCTGATGCGAGCGCGGCGCACGATGCTCTCCGGGTTCTCCACGTCATAGGGATCGTCCACCATGGCGTAGTAGCCCCAGTCACCTCGACCGCTCCACACGTTCTCCACCAGCTCGGTCTGACCGCCGTTGCTGGCGGAGTAGTAGCAGGTCGCCAGGCTCCCCCTGTACATGCCCACGATGCCCGCCGTTTCCCGCACCGCCCGGGCCGCGTTCTGGTACAGGCCGTTCACGCCCCGGAACACCTGGTCGTTGGTGGTGTCCACCACGTCCCAGTCCGCGCCGGGGTTCACATGGGCCAGGGCGTAGGTGCGGGCACAGACCGCCTGCGCCTTCAGCGCCTCCAGCGGGAAGCTGTCACTCATCTCATAGGGCACAACGCCCAGCAGGTAGTCCTCCACGGAGATGGACAGCACCGCCTGAATGGCACCACCGCTGACGCTCAGGAGCAGGTTGCCCGGATAGTAGTTGCCGCCCCGGGCAAAGCGGACGCCGTCGGTGGGCTGGGTCTCGGAGGCATGCCGCTCCAGATACAGGCTGCCCCCGGCCCGCAGGCTCATGCCCTGATAGAACAGGTAGAGCGCGCCGTCCCTCAGCTGCACCGTCACCTCGCTGCCCCGGGGGAAGGCCAGCTCCGCGCCGGAGCCCGTGCGGGCGGTGTACACGCCGTCCAGCCACAGATCCGCCCGGTCGGTCAGCGCCAGCCGGCGCAGATTGACCCGAATGGACGGTGCCGCCTCCGCGCTCTCCGCCCCAGCCGCCCCGGGCGATGCCAGCGGCAAAAGCACAAGGCACAAAAGCGCGCAGATCATGCGCTTCAATCCTCTCATCTGTCAGCCTCCTTGTTCAGCATCCTTCCGGCTACTTAACGCGCCGGAGCCGCCGTTTCATCCCGCCAATATCTGCCGCGGCTCCCGCGCCCGTTAGCAGGATTCCCCATTTTCGCCGGATGATACCAGCGGGTCGGGATATGCTCTTCTCGCCTGCTCCGCCATGTGCTGCTCGTACTCGCCGGGGGTCATGCCGGTGAAGCGCTTGAACACCTGGCAGAAGTAGCTCTTGTTGGGATAGCCGCACTGATCGCTGACCGTCTGCAGGGGCAGACCGCCCAGCCGCAGCAGCTCCCGGGCGTGGGCCATGCGCGTCGCCGTCAGGAACGTGGAGAAGTGCTGCCCCGTCTTTTCCCGGAACAGCCGGCAGAAGTAGGCCGGGGTCAGCCCCAGTGAGCGGCTCAGGTTGGCCTGGGTGTAGGGCAGGGAGCAGTCCGCCTCAATCGCGGCGATCACCCGCTCGATGGGCGCGTTGTCCGTGGGGGCCGCCGCGCTTCGCAGCACGCCCGACAGCGCCGTCAGCCAGCTCAGCAGCGCCTCCCGGGGGCGGCGGGTCATCTCCTGCAGCGGCAGATCCGCCGTCAGGGTGTCCATGGAGATCTCCGGATACAGGCTCCAGACCGCCTCGATCATCACCGGCACCAGTCCGAAGCAGGCCAGCCCGGGCTCCGGCTCGGTGCGGAGCGCACGGGTCACATAGCCGCCCAGCGACAGATACTGCCGCCGCTTCAGAATCGTCTGCAGCTCCAGCCGGTGCTGATGCGCCACGGCGCTGTCCATGGGCGCGCTGCGCTTCCACCAGATCACAGCCTCCTCCATGCCCGTCAGATGCTCCCGCCATGTTTCCGGGTTCTGGAACTCGTCGCTGACATACAGCGTGCCCTCCTGCTCCAGCTCCACGCCGCAGCGCTCGTACATCCGGTGACCGCACAGCCACAGCGCGGTGCAGCGGTAGGCCCGCGCCTGAAACGCCGTGTGGCACAGCAGAATCAGCAGCGCGTCCTTGTCCTCCGCGCCAAAGGCCACCCCCGCCGCTCCGCAGCCCGCAAAGGCGCTGCCCGCGTTCTCCAGCAGCCACGCCCGCTCCTCGTCCCGCAGGGCGCCGTCCGGCTCCCAGCGCAGCAGCTGCCAGCCATGGGCAGCGACCGTGTCCAGCGTCAGCTCCCGCGCCGCAAGCCGCCCGTTCAGCAGCGCCGAAAGCTGCTGCCCGAGCGAATCCCTCTGCTCCATCTCCATGCCGTCACCTCATCCGTTGCTTCACGCAGTCGCATGCGCGCCAGCGGAACAACCCGGTGGCGCGCAACAGGTACTGATAGTATATTGTACAGCGAAATGTCCGTTTTGCAAAGGGATTTTTGACAATCTTTCTCACGTTTCTGGCAATTCGTGGGATTTTCTGTCGTTTTTTCCCTGATTACACGCCGCTCATGCCCTCGAAGAAGGCCGTGTTGGTCTCCTGAATGCGGCAACGGCCGATTTCATCCAGCACGATGACCCGTAGGCAGTCGCCCAGGGACTTCTTGTCCAGCCCCATGGCCTGCCGCAGCGCCGTCTCAGGAATCCCAGGCAGCTGCCGGGGCAGCCCCAGCGCATCCAGCAGCCCGTCCAGCCGCCCGGCGGTGCCCGGCGCGGTCTCGCCGCGCTGCTCGGTCATGCGGGTGATGACCGACATGCCCACCGCCACCGCCTCGCCGTGGCGCAATCCGGTGTAGTGCTGACAGGTCTCCACCGCGTGGGCGATGGTGTGCCCGAAGTTCAGCGTCATGCGCAGGCCCGTGTCGCGCTCGTCCTGCCGCACCACCTCGGCCTTCGCCTCGATGCAGTGGCGCAGAATCTCGTCCATGACCCCCATCAGCGCCTCCCGCCCACCGGGAGCGGTGCGCTCCAGCAGCGCGAACAGCGGCGCGTCGCTGATGCAGCCGTACTTGACCACCTCGCCCAGCCCATCCCGCCAGTACGCCCCCGTCAGCGTCCGCAGGGTCTCCGGGTCGCAGAGCACCAGCGTGGGCTGCCAGAACGCGCCCACCAGATTCTTGCCCTGGGGCAGATCCACCGCCACCTTGCCGCCCACGGAGGAATCCACCTGCGCCAGCAGCGTGGTGGGAATCTGTACGAAGCGGACGCCCCGCAGGTAGGTCGCCGCCGCCAGACCGGTCAGGTCGCCGATGACGCCGCCGCCCAGGGCCACGATCACGTCCCGCCGGGTGATGTGCGCCTCGCAGAGGAAGGTGTAGAGCCGGGACAGGCTGTCCAGGCACTTGGTGGGCTCCCCGTGGGGCAGCACGACGGAGGCGGTGCGGAACCCCGCCGCCTGCAGGGATTCCTCCACCCGCCGCAGATACAGCGGGGCCACGTTGTCATCGGTCACGATGGCGGCGGCACAGGGGCCCACCTGCTCCGCCAGCAGCGCTCCGGCACGGTCCAGGAGCCCGTTCTCGATATGAATCGGATAGCTGCGCTCACCCAGCGCCACGGTTATGGTCTGCATATGCTCCGCCTCCTGTCATTTGCCGCTTTCCGCTCAGATGTCCCGGCCCACCGCCTGCGCGATGGCACGGATTTCCGCCATCACCTGCGTGAAGTCGTCGGGGGTGATGGACTGCTGTCCGTCGCACAGGGCGTGCTGCGGGTCGTTGTGCACCTCGACCATCAGGCCATCCGCGCCCACGGCGATGGCGGCCCGGGCCATGGGCGGCACCATCCAGCGCTTGCCGGTGCCGTGGCTGGGATCGACCACCACGGGCAGGTGGCTCAGCTTCTTCACCGCCAGCACCGCGCTCAGATCGACGGTGTTGCGGGTGTAGGTCTCGAAGGTGCGGATGCCCCGCTCGCAGAGAATCACGTTGCTGTTGCCGCCCGCCATGATGTACTCGGCGCTCATCAGCCACTCCTCGATGGTGGCGGACAGGCCCCGCTTGAGCAGAATCGGCTTCTGCGTTTTGCCCAGCTGCCGGAGCAGGTCGAAGTTCTGCATGTTCCGCGCACCCACCTGAATGATGTCCACATCCTCCACGAAGCGCTCGATGTCATAGGGGCTCATCAGCTCGGACACGATGGGCAGCCCGGTCTCCTCCCGTGCGGCCTTCAGCAGCTCCAGCCCCTCGTACTTCAGCCCCTGGAAGGCATAGGGGGAGGTGCGGGGCTTGAAGGCGCCGCCGCGCAGCACCGTGGCGCCCGCGGCCTTCACGGCCTTCGCCACCGTGGTGATCTGCTCCCGGCTCTCCACGGAGCAGGGGCCCGCCATCACCGCCAGCCCCTTTCCGCCGATGGTCGCGCCGCCGGCCTCGATCACGCTGTTGCCCGGATGGAACATGCGGTTGGCCTTCTTGAAGGGCTCCGCCACGTGCATGATGCGCTCCACGCACTGGAAGCTCTCCAGCTGGGTGGGATCCACCCGGCTCGTGTCGCCGATGAGGCCCAGAATGGTCAGGTCGGAGCCCACGATGGGGTTCACGCTGATTCCCTGCCCCACGATCATGTCGGTCAAATGGTCGATCTCCGCCTGCGGGGTGCCCTGCCTGAGTACGATAATCATGTCGGTATCTCCTTCCGTATTCATCCGGCGGACGCCGCTGTCCGCCGGGCATTTGGCAAAAAAACGGGAGCTTCCGCAAAGAAGCTCCCAGTTTGCACCGGAATCACCGGAGGAATCCCCCTCCCGCAAGCTGCTTTACGACACGTTCAACACCCGGTCCGGATAAGCCCCGGCCGGGAACGTAAACGTAAAGGCAGCATACAGCAGCATGGATGAACCTCCTGTGGACGGCAGCTTTCCCGCCGTTCCTTACATTGATGATTATAGTGCAGTCCCCTCGCCTTGTCAAGGGAAGTACAAAACGAGAACAGCGCTCAGCCCTCCCCCGGGACGAGGTGCAGCAGCACCAGCTCACAGGGGTTGTTCCAGCGGGGCGCCCGGGTGGAGTTGGTCATGCCCCGGCTGACCAGCAGATGCCCGTCCTCGTAGAAGCCGGCGGTCAGCTTCGGCAGCAGCCCCTGCCCCGGGGAATACAGGCCGCGCCCGGCGATGTTGATCTGACCGCCGTGGGCATGTCCCGAAACGGTCAGGTCGATGCCGTGGGGTTTGATCATCGGGGCGTAGTACTCCGGATGGTGGCACATCAGCAGCCGGAAGCCCGGCTGCTCCGCCATCTCCCGCACCACCGTGACATCCGCCCGGTCCAGCACCGCCGCGCTCAGCGCGCCCAGCACGATGCCCCGGAAGGGCACCCACGCGTTGTCCAGCACCCGCACGTCGCTCTTTTCCACATGAGGCCAGTACGCCTCCAGCTCCCGGAACCTCAACTCGTGGTTGCCAATGGCGTAGAAGGTGGGGGCACACGCCGGCGCGTCCCGCAGGAAGGCCACCGCACGCTCAAAGCCCCGCCGGTGCCGGTTGACCAGGTCGCCCAGGATGAGAATCCCGTCCACCCGCCGCAGCGCGGGCAGCACGTCCTCATAGGGGCCGTTGTGCAGATCCGCCACCAGCGCCAGCGTCAGGGGCTCCCGCAGCTTGCCGGAGCGCACCGTGTATTCCGTCAGCTTATGCTCTTGCATGCCTGCCCTCATAGCTTTCCCGTCCCGCCGGACGGCTCAGCCACCGCTGATGCACCGCCAGCAGCGCCGCCGCGACCACCGCCAGCACCGCGCAGGCGATGCCCAGCTGCACGCCCAGCCGGTTGCCCAGCGCCGCCGCCAGCACCGCCAGCGGTTCCGACACCGCCGCGCAGCCGCCCGCCACGTCCAGCAGGTGCACCACCAGCATCACCAGCGCCGTCAGCCCGGCGCCGCCCAGCAGCCCGCTGCCGGCAAAGGCCGCCGCCCGTGCGGGGCATCCCGCGCACAGCAGCAGCATCAGCAGACACAGCACCGCCGATGCGCCCAGCAGCGCCAGGGGGGCCCAGCGCAGCAGCGTCGTCAGGCGCGCCACCGGTATCCGCTGGGCGACCATCTGGAAGCCCTTGGCGATCACGGGCATCCGCAGGGGCATCATGGTGCGCTCGATCATGTCCCCCACCCGGCCCGCCACCGCGTCGCGGGCCACGTTGCGGCGATCCACCGCCTCCACATACTGCTGGAACTCCGCGTCCAGCCGCACAGCCTCCACCAGCGCGTCATCCTCCCAGACGGGCAGCTGATAGTCCGGGCTGTCGCTCAGCAGGTTCAGGAACCAGTCCACCACCTGCGTCCAGTAGGTCTGCAGCTCCGCCTCCCCGACCACGGCACGCGCGGTCTCCGCGGAGAAGTGATAGGTCTGCGCCACCTCGTCGATGGCGCCGTACACCCGCTCCAGCTGCATGGGCATGCTGTCCCGGGTCAGGGACAGGTAGAGCTGGCGATCCCACGTCAGCCGCGCCGCCTGCCAGCAGAGGCCGGTCAGCGTCACGCAGGCCACCAGCAGCAGCGCCAGCACCGTGAGCAGCACATGGGTCCATATGCCGGGAGTCCGCTTCTTCATGGCCTTGCCACCAGCTTTACTGCGATATTGATCACCTGCTGCCCCAGCTCGCCGCCCCACAGGGCACCCAGCAGCAGCGCAACCGCGAAGGGCAGCAGCAGCCCCAGGGGCAGGAGCAGCCAGAGGCGGCTGTGCGTGGAGGGTTTCGACATTCCGTGTTTCTCCCTTCTGCATCGGGCGGCACCCGCCCGGGCATTACCCTTTCATTATATCCCGGATGTGCGGAACTTGCAACACCCAAAAAGCGCCGCTTTCTTCCAGGAAAACCTGTTTCATTCTGCTCATCGGCGTTCCCAAACGACGGGATTTGTGGTATAATCCCATCCATACGGCAATCAGGGAGGCACCCTCAATGGCGGATCTGGTAGTGATTGGCGGCGGGCACGCGGGCTGCGAGGCAGCGCTGGCGGCGGCCCGCATGGGGATTGAAACGGAGCTGCTCACGCTGAACATGGACGGCGTGGCGCTGATGGCCTGCAATCCGGTCATCGGCGGCTCCGCGAAGGGGCATCTGGTGCGGGAGCTGGACGCACTGGGCGGCGAGATGGCGCTGGCCATCGACGACACCTTTCTGCAGAGCCGCATGCTCAACACCGGCAAGGGCCCGGCGGTTCACGCCCTGCGGGCCCAGGCGGACAAGCAGCAGTACCAGAACCGGATGCGCACCGCGCTCATGACCCAGCCCCGCCTGACGGTGCACCAGGGCGAGGCCGCCTCCATCGAGGTGGAGGGTGACCGGGTCTGCGGCGTGACCACAGCCACCGGACGCCGCATCGCCTGCCGGGCGGTGGTGGTGGCCTCCGGGGTGTACCTGCGGGGGCGCATCATCATCGGTGAGCGGCAGTGGGACGGCGGCCCGCAGGGGCTGATGGGCGCGGGACTGCTCTCGGGCAGCCTGGAGGAGCGCGGCTTCCGGCTGCGCCGCTTCAAGACCGGCACCCCCGCCCGGGTGGACGTGCGCACCATCGACTTCGACCGCATGACCCCCCAGCCCGGCGACGAGCCCGTGACGCCCTTCTCCTTCCTGACGGATCGCCGTCTGGAGAACAGCTTCTCCTGTTACCTGACCTGGACGACCCCGCAGACCCATCAGATCATCCGGGACAACCTGCACCGGGCGCCGCTGTACTCGGGCACCATCCACGGCATCGGCCCCCGCTACTGTCCCTCCATCGAGGACAAGATCGTCCGCTTTGCCGACAAGGACCGGCATCAGGTGTTTCTGGAGCCGGAGGGCCGGCAGAGCCGGGAGTGGTATGTGCAGGGCATGTCCACCAGCATGCCGGAGGACGTGCAGTGGCAGATGTACCGCTCCATCCCCGGGCTGGAGCGGTGCGAGCTGGTGCGGCTGGCCTACGCCATCGAGTACGACTGCATCGACAGCCGGGAGCTGCGGCCCACGC
>JAEDKS010000198.1 GCA_016295665.1 Clostridia bacterium | reverse complement strand
CTCGGTGGAGGGCTTCGAGGAGGACACGGACTTCCGCCGGGGCAAGGGCACCTTCGAAAAGGTGGAGCGGGCCATGCGCATCCTGCGGGAGAAGCGCCTGCCCTTCGGCATCTCCTGCTGCTACACCTCCAAAAACGTGGAGATGATCGGCTCCGAGGCCTACTTTGACCAGATGATCGACTGGGGCGCCCGGTTCTGCTGGTTCTTCACCTACATGCCGGTGGGCAAGGCGGCGGTGCCGGAGCTGATGGTGACGGCGGAGCAGCGGCGGTTCATGTACCGTCAGGTGCGCGCCTTCCGCGAGACGAAGCCCCTGTTCACCCTGGACTTCTGGAACGACGGCGAGTACCCCAAGGGCTGTATCGTTCTGGAGCCTGGACAGCGACGCCACCCTCCGTGCGGTGGACGTGTACATCGCCAAGCTCCGGGACAAGCTGTCCGACTGCACCGCCTTCAAGCTGGTGACGGTGCACGGGCTGGGCTACAAGGCGGTGCCCCAATGAGCCCCCGGCAGAGAGAACGGAACCGCTGGCGGCGGGACGAGCGGGTTCGCGCGGGGCACTTCACCTGGTGGGAGTATGTGCTGACCATTCTGGTGCTGCTGGCCCTGCCCGTGCTGCCGGCGCTTCTCTACTCCGACACCTCCGTGATTCAGACCACGCCCCTGCGGTTTGTGGCGTACTATGTTGTGTACTGCGGGCTGGTGGCGGCGCTGTTCTGCGCGATCACGACATGGCAGAAGCGGGTCATGTTCGACCGCCCACTGCAGACGCTCTGCGACGCGGCCCGGCGGGTGGCGTCGGGGGACTTCTCCGTGACCATCACCCCGCCCCACCCTCCGGAGAAGGCGGACTACATGGACGTGATGTTCACGGACTTCAACCGCATGGTGGCGGAGCTGGGCAGCATCCAGACCCTGAAGGATGACTTCGTGGCGAACGTGTCCCACGAGATCAAGACGCCCCTGGCGGTCATCCGCAGCTATGTGGAGGCGCTGGAGAGCCCCGGCCTGTCCGAGGAGACCCGGCGGCAGTACATGGCGACCATCGTCGAGGCCACCGACAAGCTCAGCACGCTGGTGTCCAACATCCTGCGGCTGAACAAGCTGGAGAACCAGAAGATCACGGCCCGCCCCGAGCCCTACGACCTGTGCCGTCAGCTGGGGGACTGCGTGCTGGGCTTTGAGGAGCTGTGGGATCGCAAGCGCATCGAGCCCATGGTGGACATCGAGGAGCAGGCGATGCTGAACGCGGACGAGGGCATGATGGAGCTGGTGTGGAACAACCTGCTGTCCAACGCCATCAAGTTCACCCCCGAGGGCGGGCTGGTCACGCTGCGTCAGTGGACGGAGGGGAGCAGCATCGTCGTGGAGGTGGGGGACACGGGCTGCGGCATGAGCGAGGAGACCATGCGCCGGGCCTTCGAGAAGTTCTATCAGGGCAACACCGCCCACGCGGGCGAGGGCAACGGTCTGGGGCTGGCCCTGGCGCAGCGGGTCGTGACCATGGCGGGCGGCACGCTGCAGGTCAGAAGCCGGGAGGGCGAGGGCTCGGTGTTCACCGTGCGCCTGCCCGCGGGAGACGGCGGAGAGGGGGCGCGGTGAGCATGGCGGGTGAGCGCGATGAACGCATCCGGCAGCGGCTCTTTTCCTGGAAGAACGTGATCTTGATCTACCTGGCGCTGCTGCTGCTGAACTGGGGTCAGTTTCTGGTGATGGGCTCCTGCTTCGGGGGCATGCAGCTTTTCCCGCCCATGCTGGTGCTGGGGCTGCTGGGGTACTGGGCGGCGTTCGCGGCGGTGTTCTGCCTGCTGGTGCACCGCTATATTCAAATCACCTTTGTCACGCCCATCCGGCAGCTGGGCGGCGCGGCCCGGCGGGTGGCGGAGGGGGACTACTCCGTGTACGTGGCGCCGCTCCATGTCTCGAACCGGGCCAACTGTCTGGACGTGATGACCGAGGACTTCAACCGCATGGTCGCCGCGCTGGGCAACGGCGAGGTGCAGCGGAGCGACTTCGTGGCGAACGTGTCCCACGAGATCCGCACGCCGGTGGCGGTGATTGAGGGCTGCGCGGAGCTGCTGGGACAGGAGACGCTCGACCCCGGGGCGCGGGGGCAGTGCGTGGCTGAGCTGCAGCGGGCCTCCCGCTCGCTGGTGACGCTGGCGGGGCGGCTGCTGACCCTGACCGAGCTGGAGAGCGGCGATTTCCCCGGGGAGAAGCAGACCTGCAGCCTCTGCGCTCAGCTGAGCGACTGCGTGCTGCGCTACGAGGAGGCGCTGGATCACAAGCGCATCGAGGTGACCATGGACGTGGACGAGCATCTGACCGTGGAGGCCAATCCCGCGCTGCTGGAGCTGGTGTGGGACAGCCTGATCTCCAACGCGGTGAAGTTCGCGCCGGAGGAGGGGCGGATCGTCCTGCAGGCCGGGCGGGATGGCGGCGGCGTCAGCGTCTCCATCCGGGACAACGGCTGCGGCATGAGCGCTGCCACCATGAACCGGGCCTTCGACCTGTTCTATCAGGGCGACGAGTCCCACGCCCAGGAGGGCAGCGGGCTGGGCCTGAGCGTGGCCCGGGCGGCGGCGCGGCTGTGCGAGGGCACCATCAGCGTGCAGAGCCGGGAGGGCGTGGGCACGGAGTTCCGGGTTCACCTGCCCGGGGAGGCATGATTCACATTTCAGCAACAAACCGGCGGTATGGCAGCAATATTTCCGTGCTACAATGCCGCCGCCGTCTCGGACGGACGGTGCGGAAGGAGCACATGGATGCAACAGGAACATGTAGAAAGACAGCATTATATCGGCTATGAATACAAGCGGATCACGGTCAGCCGGGATCTGGAATCCCTTTACGCGGACGGCTACCAGAACTTCGGCTGGGTGCTGGAGGGCATCGAGGAGAACCGGCTGGGCAACCCCGGCACCGCCGAGCTGCGGCTGAAACGGGACAGGAAGCTGCGCAACAAGGCGGAGGTCACCCGGCTGCAGCGCCAGTTCGAGGCCTGCGCCGCCAGCATCGTGACCCTTGAGCGATCCAAGACCACCCGGGCGACCATCGCCGCCATCGGCCTGGGGCTGGTGGGCTGCGCGTTCATGGCGGGCAGCACCTTCGCCTATCTGGGCGGGCTCATCGCGCTGTGCGTGGTGCTGGCGGTGCCCGGGTTCACGGCGTGGCTCACGCCGTACCTGCTCTACCGCCTGCTCTACACCCGGCGGATGGAGGAGGTCACGCCCCTCATCGAGCAGAAGTACGATGAGATCTACGAGGTCTGCGAGCGGGCCAACGCGCTGATCTCCTGAGATGGACAGGCATGCGAAAAGGGCTTCCCGACCCGGCAGAGCGCCGGCGGGAGGCCCTTTTTCCATACCTGCGTTTCAGCAGGTCATTCCGCGATATCGAACCGGAGGTCGAAGTCCACGTCGGTCTCCTCCCGGCCCAGCAGCTTGATGGCACAGTCCCCGGCGGGCAGGGCGGCGGTGCAGGTGAAGGTGCTGCCCTGGCCCTCGGCGCTGTCCGTGCGCTCCAGCAGTACCGTGACATTGCCGTCCTCGCCCACCAACACCAGCCGGATGGCGCCCCGCAGCACGGTCACGGTGCAGGTGATGGTCATTTCCCCCGGCACCTCCCGATGACCGCGCCACAGCGTCCAGCCGCCGGTGAAGCCCCGGCAG
>JAEDKS010000026.1 GCA_016295665.1 Clostridia bacterium | reverse complement strand
GAAAGCTACTTCATCGTGACCTACGGCTGCCAGATGAACGCCCATGACAGCGAGAAGCTGGCGGGGCTTTTGGAAGAAATGGGCATGACCGAGGCCGAAGACCGCACCAAGGCCGATCTGGTGCTGTTCAACACCTGCTGTGTGCGGGACAACGCGGAGCGCCGGGCGCTGGGCAACGTGACCTGGCTGAAGGAGGTGCGCAAGCGCAACCCCGACCTGCTCATCGGCGTGTGCGGCTGCATGGTGCAGGAGCCGGGCATGGCGGAAAAGCTGTTGAAGCAGTACCGCTTTGTGGACCTGGCCTTCGGCACGAGCAACCTGCACCGGCTGCCGGAGCTGCTGTACAGAACGCTGAACAGCGACCGGGCGGTGGTGGAGGTGGAGGACGCGGACACCATCGCGGAGGACCTGCCCGTGAAGCGCCTGCGGCAGGACGCGGCGTACATCACCATCATGTACGGCTGTGACAACTTCTGCTCCTACTGCATCGTGCCCTATGTGCGCGGGCGGGAGCGGAGCCGGGAGATGGACGCCATCCTGCGGGAGGCGGAGGCGCTGCAGAAAAGCGGCGTGAAGGAGATCATGCTGCTGGGGCAGAACGTGAACAGCTACGGACGGGGCCTTCAGGGCGATGTGAGCTTCGCGAAGCTCCTGCGGGCGCTGGACGGGAGTGGCATCGAGCGCATCCGCTTCATGACCTCGCACCCCAAGGACCTCTCGGACGAGCTGATTGACGTCATGGGCACGAGCCGCCATGTGCTGCCGCAGTTCCACCTGCCGGTGCAGTCGGGCAGCGACGAGATCCTGCGGCGCATGAACCGGCACTATGACCGGGCACGCTATCTGAACCGGGTGGCGGAGCTTCGCCGGGCGGTGCCGGGCATCGGGCTGACCACGGACATCATCGTGGCCTTCCCCGGGGAGACGGAGGAGCAGTTCCAGGACACCATGTCCCTGGTGGACGAGGTGGGCTACGATTCGGCGTTCACCTTCATCTATTCGCCCCGGGTGGGCACCGCGGCGGCGTCCATGCCGGGCCAGATTCCGGAGGACGTGGCGACGGATCGCATTCAGCGGCTGATCGCGCTGCAGGAGAAGCGGCAGCGGGAGGCCATGGCCCGCTTCCTCGGGCAGGAGGAGGACGTGCTGGTGGAGGGGCTGAGCCGGCGGAGCGAGACGCAGGTGTCCGGCAAGGGCCGCCACGGCGTGTCCATCACCCTGCCCGGCACGGAGGCGGACGTGGGCGGGATCGTCCGCGTGCGCGTGACGGAGCGGAAGAACAACACCCTGATGGCGGAGCGCCTCTGACCCGGGGTCGGGGCAAAACGGAAAGGAAGCGGAGCAGATGCGGAATGTGCTGCAGAAGGCGCAGGAGCTGGCGGAGGCCATCCTGCAGAGCGATGTATATCAGCGGAGCAAAGCGGCGGAGGAGGCCATGACGGCTGACCCGGAGGCGGCCCGGTGTCTGGCGGACTATCTGGAGAAGCAGCGGGCGGTGAACGCGATTCTGTCCACCGAGGACATGGACGCGACCGCGCTGGCGGAGGCGGGTGCCGCGCTGCAGGAGGCGGAGGATCGCCTGCATGCCAACCCGCTGGTGAAGGAGACCCAGGAGGCGAACGCCGCCTGCAACGAGATGCTGGACAACGTGAACCGCATCATCCAGCTGATTGTCCGGGGCAAGACCGAGGACGCGGCAGGCTGCACGGGCAACTGTGCCGGCTGCGCGGGCTGCGGGCACGGGGCCTGAGCCAAAGGAGAAAGAGCATGGCTGGGATTTCACCAATGATGCAGCAGTACCTGAACATGAAGGGCATCTATCAGGACTGCATTCTGTTTTTCCGCGTGGGCGACTTCTATGAGATGTTCTTCGACGATGCCAAGCGGGTCTCCCGGGAGCTGGAGCTGACGCTGACGGGCAAGGACTGCGGGCTGGAGGAGCGGGCACCCATGTGCGGCGTGCCGTGGCACGCGGTCAACGTGTACGTGGAGAAGCTGATCGAGCGGGGCTACAAGGTCGCCATCTGCGAGCAGATGGAGGATCCCGCGACGGCGAAGGGCCTGGTGAACCGGGACGTGATCCGGGTCATCACCCCCGGCACCCTCATCGACTCCGCCACCATGGACGAGAAGGCGAACCACTTCCTGCTGTCCCTGTGCTTTTCGGGGGACACCTGCGGCCTGGCGGTGGTGGACGTGACCACGGGCGAGTTCTACGTGCACGAGATCACCACGCCCGAGCAGCGCCTGAACGACGAGCTGGCGCGCATCGAGCCTGCGGAGATCATCACCAACGACCCGGTGCGGCTGCGGGGCTGCGTGGGGCGGGAGCTGGCGGCGGTGTCGCAGCAGAGCGCGGCCTGGTACCAGTACCAGAGCGCGTCGGAGGCGCTGTGCCGCCATTTCCACCTGCAGGACCTGTCCCCGCTGGGGCTGGTGGAGGAGTACCGGGTGGGCGCCTGCGCGGCGGGCGCGCTGATGCGCTACCTGTCCGAGACGCAGAAGAACGCCATGGAGCACATCACGGGCCTGCGCATCTATCAGGGCAGCCAGACCATGCTGCTGGACCGGAACACCCGGCGCAACCTGGAATTGACCGAGAGCATCCGGGGCCGCACGAAGAAGGGAAGCCTGCTGTGGCTGCTGGACAGGACGTCCACCGCCATGGGCGGGCGGCTGCTGCGGTCGTGGATCGAGCAGCCCCTGACCGACCGCGCCGCCATCGAGCAGCGGCTGGACGCGGTGGCGGAGTTCGCCGGGCAGCATGTGCTGACCATGACCCTCTCCGAGGAGCTGAAGGGCGTCTACGACGTGGAGCGGCTGCTGTGCCGCGTGGCGTACAAGAGCCTGAACGCCCGGGACTGCCTGGCGCTGGGTGCGTCGCTGTCGAAGGTGCCGGGGCTGCGGCAGCTGCTGGACGGGGCGGGAAGCCCCGCGGTGCGGCAGATTCGGGAGCAGCTTGACCCCCTGGAGGATCTGACGGAGCTGCTGGAGAAGTCCATCCATCCCGACGCGCCGGTGGTCATCACCGAGGGCGGCATCATCCGGGACGGCTACTCGCCCCTGCTGGACGAGTACCGTCAGGCGGCGACCAGCGGCAAGCAGTGGATCATGGAGCTGGAGCAGAAGGAGCGGGAGGCCACGGGCATCCGCAACCTGCGCATCCAGTACAACAAGGTGTTCGGCTACTACATCGAGGTGACCAAGAGCTTCTACAGCCTGGTGCCCGACCGCTATGTCCGCAAGCAGACACTGGCCAACGCGGAGCGCTACATGACCCCGGAGCTCAAGGAGATGGAGCAGAAGATCGTGGGTGCCCAGGAGCAGAGCGTGCGGCTGGAGCTGCAGCTGTTCACGGAGATCCGGGAGAGGATCGCGGCGCAGATCAGCCGCATCCAGCAGACGGCGCAGGCGCTCAAGACCCTGGACGCGCTTCTGAGCCTGGCGCAGGTGGCGGTGAACAACCGCTATGTGCGCCCGGAGATCACGGACGACGGCACCATGGAGATCCTTGACGGGCGCCATCCGGTGGTGGAGGCCACCATGCAGGAGGGCGGCTTCGTGCCCAACGACACGCACATGAACGGCGACAACCAGCGCATGCTCATCATCACCGGCCCGAACATGGCGGGCAAGAGCACCTACATGCGGCAGGTGGCGCTCATCACGCTCATGGCGCACATCGGCTCCTTTGTGCCGGCGGCATCGGCGAGGATTCCGCTGGTGGATCGCATCTTCACCCGCGTGGGCGCGTCGGACGATCTGGCGAGCGGTCAGTCCACGTTCATGGTGGAGATGGCGGAGACGGCGTACATCCTGCGCAACGCGACGCCCAACTCCCTGGTGATTCTGGACGAGATCGGGCGCGGCACCTCCACCTTTGACGGCCTGGCGATCGCCTGGGCGGTGGTGGAGTACCTGTGCGACAAGGAAAAGAGCGGCGCCAGGACGCTGTTCGCCACCCATTACCACGAGCTGTCCGAGCTGGAGGGCCGGGTGGACGGCGTGGAGAACTACTGCATCTCCGTCAAGGAGCACGGCGAGGACGTGATCTTCCTGCGGAAGATTGTGCGGGGCGGCGCGGACAAGTCCTTCGGCATCCATGTGGCCCGTCTGGCGGGCGTGCCCCACGAGGTGCTGGTGCGCGCCCACGAGATTCAGGCCCGGCTGGAGGTCACCGGCATCAACCAGAACGTGATCGGCGAGAACATCCTGGGCAGCGGCGAGAAGCGGGAAAACGAGCAGGTGGACATGTTCGACTACCAGCGCACCGAGATCATCAACGAGCTGCAGAGCATCGACGTGATGGCGCTGACGCCCATGGATGCCATCAACAAGCTGTTCCTGCTGCGGGAGAAGGCCCGGAAGCTGTAAGGCGGGCATCGGGAAACACAAGACAAGGAGTACCTATGGCAAACAGGATTCAACTGCTGTCCGACGAGGTGATCGGGCAGATTGCCGCCGGCGAGGTGGTGGAGCGGCCCAGCGCCGCCATCAAGGAGCTGGTGGAGAACAGCCTGGACGCGGGGGCGTCGGCGGTGACGGTGGAGATCCGGGACGGCGGCATCAGCTACTTCCGGGTCACGGACAACGGCAGCGGCATCGCGGCGCCGGACATCCGCATGGCCTTTGAGCGCCACGCCACCAGCAAGATCTCCCGCGCCAGCGACCTGGTGGGCATCCGCACCCTGGGCTTCCGGGGCGAGGCGCTGGCCTCCATCGCGGCGGTGTCGCACGTGACCTGCGTCACCCGGACGCGGCAGGATACCACCGGCCTCCGGGTGCAGAACGACGGCGGCACCATCACGAAGATCGAGGAGGCCGCCTGCCCGGAGGGCACCAGCTTCGTGGTGCGCGACCTGTTCTACAACACCCCCGTGCGGCTCAAGTTCCTCAAGAAGCCGGTCACGGAGGCGGGGCTGGTGTCGGATCTGATGATGCGGCTCATCCTGTCCCGCCCGGATGTGTCCTTCCGCTACATCAGCCAGGGCAAGACGCTCTACCACTCCGCCGGTGACGGCAAGCTGGAGTCCGCCGTGTTCGCCATCTACGGAACCGGCATGCTCCGGGACATGCGCTGCGTGGACGGGCATCAGGGCGGTGTGATCGTGAAGGGCTATGTGGGCATCGGCGAGAGCGGAAGGGGCAACCGGGGACACGAGTCCTTCTTCATCAACGGGCGCTACATGCGCTCTGGCGTGCTGAGCGCGGCGGTGGAGAGCGCCTGCCGGGAGCGGGTCATGATCGGCAAGTTCCCCACCTGTGTGCTGCACCTGACCATTCCCTACGAGTTGGTGGATGTGAACGTGCATCCCAACAAGCTGGAGGTGCGCTTCCAGAACGAGGCGGCGCTGAGCGCGGCGGTGGAGACCATCGTGCGGGAGGGCATCGCGGATCGGGACGCGCTGGAGCGTCCCACCCAGCTGGTGCTGACCCCGGAGGAGGGGGCACCCCGACTGCCGGTGCAGGTGGTGCGCAGCCAGGAGAGCGCTCCGGCGGCGCAGGTGGTAAGCAAGGGCGTGACGCGGCAGGAGCCGGGCGCGGGCGGTGTCAATACTGCGGCTGTGCCCGCTGCCCCGGCGGCGCCCGTGCGGCCCCGGGCCGCCATTCCGGAGGCATCGGAAACCCCGGCGCCCACGCCTGTGTCGCAGCTGCCCCAGAGCCAGCTGACGCACACCCCCGGCGCCAGCGTGCTGCGGGCACCGGCGCTTCCCTTTGCCGGGGGCCCGCGCACCGCTGCGGTGCCGCAGCCCCCGCCGCCGCCCGCCCCCGGGCGCGCCCCGGCCCAGCCGGTTCAGGCGGAGCAGGTGGCGTCCTTCCTGCCGGAGCAGCCCAGGCCCATGCGGATCATCGGCACGGTGTTTGACACCTACATTCTGGTGGAGTACGAGGATCACCTGCTGATGATCGACCAGCACGCGGTGCATGAGCGGCTGCTGTTCGACCGGATGATGAACCTGTACGACACCCGGCGGGCGGGGCAGGAGCTGCTCCTGCCGCTGGTGGTGTCGGTGACCCGCCGGGAGCAGCAGCTGCTGGAGGAGAACCGGGAGCTGCTGGAAAAGCTGGGACTGGTGGTCACCTCCTTTGGCGAGCACGAGGTATCGGTGCGCAGCATCCCCATGCTGCTGGGCGAGCCGCAGACCGAGGCGTTTCTGCACGAGGTGCTGGATCAGCTGGGCTCCGAGCGGGGCACGGTGACCCTGGAGAAGCGCCGCGCCGCCATTCTGCAGACGGCCTGCAAGCACGCGGTGAAGGGCGGCGAGCGGCTGGACGAGGCGGCGATCCGCGATCTGGTGAGCCGCATGGTGGACCAGCAGGTGACACCCACCTGTCCGCACGGACGCCCGCTGGTGGTGGCGCTGAGCCACACGGAGCTGGATAAGCGGTTCCGGCGCATTCAGTAAACGGGATTCAAGGAACAGAAGCAAGCGGGGAGGAAAGCCCATGGACAAGACCTGCTGGGTCATCGCCGGGCCCACCGCCAGCGGCAAGACGGCCCTGTCCATCCGCCTGGCGCAGGAGCACGGCTGCGAGATCATCTGCATGGACTCCATGCAGCTCTACCGGCGCATGGACATCGGCACCGCCAAGCCCACCCCGGCGGAGCGGGCCGCGGTGCCGCACCACATGGTGGACGTGGCGGAGCCCACGGAGGCCTTCAGCGTGGCCCGGTATCAGGAGATGGCGGAGGCGTGCGTCCGGGACATTCAGGCCCGGGGAAAGCGGGCGCTGTTCGTGGGCGGCACGGGGCTGTACCTGCGGGCGCTGCGTCACCCGATGGCCATGGGTGACGTGGCGGCGGACGAGGGCATCCGCGCCGAGCTGCAGGCCCTTTCGGAGCAGCCGGGCGGCCGGGAGAAGCTGCACGCCATGCTGGCGCATGTGGATGCCGAAACGGCGGCCCGGTTGCCGGTGGGGGACGTGCGCCGGGTGATCCGGGCGCTGGAGGTATGGCGCCTGACCGGCATTCCCTTCTCGCGCCAGCCCCAGCGGGAGCAGACACCAGCCTTCCGCTACCGGGTGGCATCGCTGAACATGGACCGGGCGAAGCTCTACGAGCGGGTGGAGCGCCGGGTGGACGCGATGCTCCGGGAGGGGCTGGTGGAGGAGGTGCGGGGGCTGCTGGACAGCGGCGTCCCACCGGAGGCCCAGGCCATGAAGGGGCTGGGCTACAAGGAGCTGGTGCCGTATCTCCGGGGAGAATGCAGCCTGGAGGCGGCGGTGGACGAGATGAAGAAGGGTACCCGGCACTATGCGAAGCGTCAGCTGACCTGGATGCGCCGGGAGGAGGATGTCCGCTGGCTGGACAGCCTGTCCCCGAACGCCTATGACGAGCTGGAAGCCTACATGACCAAAGGAGAAGAAAGCCAATGACCATTGAAGAGAGAATCGCGGAGGCCGAGCGCGGCCTTCAGGCGCAGTTTGCCCGCATCGACGCGGTGGAGGAGCGGGGGACGCGGCGGGTGCTGCAGGCCTTTCAGGAGGAGCAGGTGGCGTACCGTCACTTCGCGCCCACCACGGGCTACGGCTACGACGATGTGGGCCGGGACACGCTGGAGCGCATCTTTGCGCGGCTGTTCGGCACGGAGGCGGCGATCGTGCGCCCGCAGATTGCCAGCGGCACCCATGCCATCTCCCTGTGCCTGTTCGGGCTGGTGCTGCCCGGTGAGCGCATGCTGAGCGCCACGGGCCGCCCCTACGACACGCTGGAGGAGATCATCGGCATCGGTGAGGGCACGCCGGTAGGCTCCCTGAAGGAGATGGGCGTGGGCTACGATGAGGTGGAGCTGGCCCCGGACGGCACCATTGACCTGGAGGCCGTGGAGCGGGCCATCACCCCGGAGACGAAGCTGGTTATCGCCCAGCGCAGCCGGGGCTACGCCTGGCGTCCGTCGCTGATGCCGGAGGCCTTCGAGCCGCTGGCCCGCATGCTGCACGAGAAGCATCCCGGCGTGCGGCTGATGGTGGACAACTGCTACGGCGAGTTCGTCTGCGACCGGGAGCCCAGCCACTACGGCGCGGACGTGTGCGTGGGCAGCCTCATCAAGAATCCGGGCGGCGGACTGGCGCCCACCGGCGGCTACATCGTGGGCACGAAGGAGGCGGTGACCCGCATCGCCTATCGCCTGACGGCCCCCGGCATCGGGTTGGAGGTGGGCTCCTACGCGGGCAGCTACCAGCCCTTCTATCAGGGGCTGTTCATGGCGCCCCACACGGTGGCGCAGGCCATCAAGACCGCCTGCTTGGCGGCCCGGGTGTTCGAGCAGCTGGGCATGACCACCACGCCCCCGTCGGATGAAACCCGGGCGGACATCATCCAGGCCATTCAGATGAACACGCCGGAGCGGCTGGTGGCGTTCTGTCAGGGCATTCAGATGGCATCGCCGATTGACAGCATGGCGCTGCCGGAGCCCTGGGACATGCCCGGCTACAGCGACCAGGTGGTCATGGCGGCGGGCACCTTCGTGTCCGGCGCCAGCATCGAGCTGAGCGCGGATGCCCCCATGCGCGCCCCCTACATCTGCTACCTGCAGGGCGGCCTGACCTACGCCCACGGGCGCATCGCCCTGGCCATGGCGCTGGAGCGCATGGTGAAGCAGGGCGCGCTGACCCTGTAATTTTCCGCAAGACAAAACCCACCGCCTGTGTGCCGGTGGGTTTTGCCGTTGTGCGCTCCCTGCGGCGGGCGCTTACCAGCCCTTCCGTCCGCCGGAGCCGCCGCCGAAGCCGCCCCGACCGGAGCCGGCGCCGGAGAAGCCCGCCGTGGCGGTGGTGCTGCCCGAGCCGACGGTGACCGTGACCGCGTCGCCCTCCTGAAGGCCGGGGCAGGAGAACACGATGCTCTGACCGCTCTTGGCGGCGGTGTGCCGCAGCAGCTCGGTGCCGTCGGCGGCGGTGAACACCAGCTCATCCCCGGCCTGCCAGCTTGCGCTGACGACCAGGAAGGGCTGGGTGGAGCCGGAGCCGAAGGCCTCCATCATGCCCCCGGCGCCGATGGCGAGCACCGTGCCGCCGGTGACGGACAGGGTACCGCCGCTCTCGGTGCCCGCGTCCAGAGCGCCGTTGCCGGAGCTGCTGGGGCCGTCCACCAGCACCAGACCGCCGCTGACCAGCAGGTTGCCGTTGGAATCAAGGCCGTCGCCCTGGGCGTTGACGCGCAGGGTGCCGCCGCTGATGACCAGACTGGGGAACGCCGCCCCGCTGTCAGTGGGCTCCGTGCCCATGCTGGCCCCCGGGTCACCGCTGTTACCGGGCGCGCCGAAGCCGCCCAGGGGGCCGCGTCCGCCCTTGCCACCCATGGCGAAGCCGCCGAAGGCGGACGCGGTGCCGCCGCTGGCGTTCAGGCCGTCATCGGAGGAGACGACGCTGATGATGCCGTCCTCCACCGTGATGACGTTCCCCTCCAGCCCCTCGTAGCTGGTCAGCACATTGAGGGTGCCGCCGGAGATGGTCAGGGCCCCGTCACTGTGAACGCCATCATCGCCGGAGGACAGGGTCAGGGCCCCGCCGCTGATGGCAATGGTGCCGCCGGCGTGGAGGGCGTCATCGAGGCAGTCCAGCGTGATGGTGCCGCCGGTGATGGTCAGGTCGGTCCCCGTCTTGAGGCCCTTGGTGCTGGGGGTGTCGTCATCGGCGGTGTCCATGTCCCAGCGGAAGCCGAAGTCAAAGCCCCGGTTCCGGTCACTGCCGTAGGTGGTGACGGCCTGGGCGCTGCCACCGCCGGTGAGGGCACTCAGGGTGCCGCCGGACACGGTCAGGGAGGTCTCGGACTGGATGGCGTCGCCCAGGGTGGTGATGGTCAGCGTGCCGCCGGAGATCACCGCGTCGCCGTCGGCCTCCTCGGTGTCGGTGGCCTCGGTGGCGGCGTGGATGCCGTCGCCGCCGGAGGTGATGGTGACGCTGCCGCCGCTGACGCGCAGCTTGTCCTTGCAGCGGATGCCGGAGCCCACGGCCTCGATGGTCAGCGTGCCCCCGTCCAGCGACAGATCCTTGGAGGTGCGGATGCCCTGATGCAGGTAGCCGCCGATGAACAGCGTGCCCGTCCCGTCGATGTGCAGGTCGCACTTGGCCTGCAGCGCTGCCCCGGAGGCGTCCTCGCCGGCGGCGGTCTCCCGGGTGATCTCCACGCGTTCGCCGCTGACGAGACGGTTCTCGCCCTCCAGCACCAGATAGGCGTCCTCTGCGCCGGTGATGAGCAGCGCGGGCCCGTCCGCGCAGGTGACGCTCAGGTCGCGCAGGGTCAGGGTCACGTCCCCGGCGCTTTCCAGCGCCACGGCAAGCTGCCCCGTCAGCGTGCCGGTCAGCGTGTAGCTCCCGGCGCGGCTGATGGTCAGCACGCCGTTCCGCAGCGTGACGCCCTCCACGGACCAGGCGGCGTCCGTCTCCGACAGGGTGATGAGCGCCGCGTCCTCGGCGGTGGCGGGCAGGCTCAGCCCGGCGGTCAGGCACAGGCAGAGCAGCAGGGAAAGCAGTCTTTTCATGATGAAGTCTCCTTTTCCGTGATCTTACAGCGATTCGCTCTCGCCCAGGGGTCCCACCACCACGGACAGATTCCCGTTGCGGGCGCGAAGCGCGTCGAGGAAGGCTTTGGGGACCGTCTCCTGCGGGACGGTCAGGTCGTAGGTCAGGTCGAACAGCGTGCCCATGGCGGTGGTCTTGATGCGCAGGAGCTGCGCCTCCATGCCGAACTGACGGAACACGTCGTCGAACAGCCCGTCATAGTCCAGGTTTTCGGGGATGGTGATGCGCAGCTGGCGATGGATGCCCCGGGGCTGCGCGAAGCCGGTGAAGGTGAGCAGCAGCGTCAGCGCGGCGACCAGCAGGAACAGCAGCACCGCCATGCCCAGATAGCCCATGCCGAGGGCGAGGCCCAGGGCCATGGCGGTGAAGATAGCGGCGATCTCCCGCGCCGTGCCGGGCACGGAGCGGAAGCGCACCAGCGCGAAGGCACCCGCCACGGCGACGCCGGTGCCGACGCTGCCGTTGACCAGCAGGATGACCATGGCGACCACCACGGGCAGCAGGGACAGGGTGAGGGCAAAGCCGGCGGAGGTGCGGCTGCGCACGCGGAACACCAGCGCGGTGAGGATGCCGAGCCCCGCCGCAGCGCCCAGACAGAGCAGCAGCATCGGCAGGGTGAGGGAGGGGGAGAACAGACTGTTCAGCATGGGTGGAAGCTCCTTTCCGGCGAAGGCCGGCTGATGATTCGGACGCGGAATGGCGCGGGCATCTCACATGGCCTGCCGCACGCTCCGGGAGACCCCGGCGCAGCGCTCCCTGTACCAGCGCCCGACCTTGGAAAAGCTGGAGGGATAGACGCGGCAGTCGGAGAGCAGCTTCGCCAGCCAGAGGGGCGCGGCCTCGGGGAACTTGACCTCCATGACCACATGCCCCTCCGGCAGCAGGGGATCGCCGTCGCTGCCCAGGGAGAGGGACAGCCCCTCGCTCCGGGCGCGGAGCCGGTGGTCGAAGGTGATGCGCAGCGCCTCGTCCCCCGCGCAGGTGCAGGCGCAGCGGTCATAGGCGATGAGCACCCGGGGCGCCAGGCTCGGGTACAGATGGAAGAGCTGGCGCAGCTCCTCCTGAATCTGCATGCTCTGCCCGGGGATGGGAATGCCCTCCCGAAGCCCTGCCCACGCCTCCGGGGTGCAGGCGATGCGCCGCTTGTACACCACGCCCCGGTATTTCTGCTTGATCTCCGGAAAGCACAGGGGTGTGTTGGTATAGCCCCGCAGCCGCAGCTTCTGCTTGAACACCGGATGCTCCAGCGAGGTGCGGACGAGCAGGAAGTCGGGCGTGTCGTAGTAGAGGCTGGAGATGGTGTGCAGGCCGAAGGCATCGGGCCGCAGGCGGAAACGCAGCCGCTCCTGAAGCAGCGCGTACTGTCCGGGGGTCAGCAGATACTTCTTCTCGGTGCGGCGAAAGGTGTATTGGCAGTCCATGGGGGTACCTCCTTTCGGGGAAGGTGCCACCATGTTAGCCCCATGAGGTGAAGGCGGCGCTATGAGCATGTGAAGAGCGGATGAAATTTTACAAGGATTTTACAATCGGGCCGCGCGCGCCGGACGGGCGCACGGAAAAAAGGGCTGCTCCCCGCGCAGCGTACAGCCGCGCCGGAGCAGCCCCCGGGCATCACCGGTCAGTCATCGTGGCAGCCGCAGGCGCGGAGCGCGGGTGGCATGGCGGCGTTGAAGGCGTAGAAGTTGCGCTCATCCAGCCGGTCCTTCATCAGCTCCAGCCCCTCGGCGAAGCGCTGATAGTGGACGATCTCCCGGGCGCGGAGGAAGCGAAGCACATCCTTCACATCGGGGTCATCCGCCAGGGCCAGCAGGTTCTCATAGGTGGTGCGGGCCTTCTGCTCGGCGGCCAGGTTCTCGTGCAGGTCGGTGACGGGGTCGCCCTTGACGCCGATGGCGGCGGCGCTGAAGGGGAAGCCTCCGGCGTTCTGGGGGAAGACCCCGGCGGTGTGGTCGGTGAAATAGGCGTCATAGCCGCCCTCGTGCACCTGATCCTCCTTCATGCAGCGCGTCAGCTGGAAGATCATGGTGCCGACGATCTCCAGATGGCCCAGCTCCTCGGTGCCGATGTCGGTCAGCAGACCCTTCAGCTCGCCGATGGGCATGGTGTAGCGCTGGCTCAGATAGCGCAGGGCAGCGCCCAGCTCGCCGTCCGCGCCGCCGAACTGGCTGATGATGGCGGCAGCCATGCGCGGGTCGGGACGGGTGATATGCACGGGATACTGCAGCTTTTTCTCGTAGACAAACATAGCATTTGACCTCCTCTGTCCTCAGGCGTGACCGTGGCAGCAGTCCCGCAGACATTCCTCCCAGGGCCAGGGCTCCTCCACCCAGCGCCAGCAGCAGCGGCGTCCCTCGCCGCTTTCCCGGTCGTCATCGTCGCGATCCCACTCGCGGCAGCAGCGCCTGCCCTCCGTCAGGAAGGCCGTGGCATAGCTGGGCTGATCCGTCCGGGCGTCCAGCCGGCGGAGCATGGTCAGGGCACGGGTGTCGCAGGGGTGGGTGTCCAGATACAGCCGCAGCTCCCACAGCGCGAAGGACGCGGCCTGATGCTGGTCGGCCCCGTCGCCCTCCTGCGAGCCGGTGCAATCGTCGTCGTCCCGGTCGCAGCAGCGGCACCGGTCGCCTTCCCAGTCGTCCCGGTCGCAGCAGCGGCCCATCCAGTCGTCATCCCAGTCATCCTGGTCACAGCAGCGGCCCATCCAGTCGTCGCAGTCGTCCCAGATGTCCCGGTCACAGCAGCGCTGCTCCCGGTCGCAGGTGCCGTTCTCATCAATAATGCGGCCCGTCGTCAGCGCTTCGTCCCCGTTCCGGTGATCGTCATCGCAGCAGTGCCTGTGGCGCAGCGGCTTGTTCAGCGCGGGAAACAGGGTTCCCTGACGGATGGCGCAGCAGGGACGGTACGCGGTCAGCGAGCGCTGCCGCTGCACCCGCACCATCACCGGAAGCCGGGCACAGCGCCCCGTGCGGGCGCGGTTATTCTCAAGCATGGTCATAGGAAAACCTCCTTGCGGGAGTCGGATGTCGAATTGCGGTGGAGCCTGTCGCCCCACAGTTACAGCCTATGCCACAGGCACGCAGGGGGTGCCTGCTCCATATGCTGTCCCTATATCCCGCCATAGCCTGCGCCGTTTTTCGCTCTTGACAAGCGTTTGCGGCGCGGCTATAATACACCCATAAGCCGTGAAGGAGAGAGTACCCTGCCCGCCGGGCGCAAAGAGAGCTGCGCGAGGTGAGAGGCAGCCGCGGGCGGCGGGGGAACATGGCTCCGGAGCTTCATGGGTGAGGGCCCCAGGCCGCAAGCCCATGACGGGTCGCGCCGTTACGCGCAGGATGAGTGATAAATCAGGGTGGCAACGCGGAGAGCGCATGTTCCTCCGCCCCTCGACCAGATCGGCAGGGGCGGAGTTTTTCCGTCCCGGAAGCACACAGAGCAAGGGAGGCATCCACCATGGGAGAGAATGGAAAGAAGGGCACCTTCTACATCACAACCCCGATCTACTACCCCAGCGACAACCTGCACATCGGTCACGCCTACTGCTCCACGGCGGCGGACTCGATGGCCCGGTTCAAGAAGCTGACGGGCTATGACACCTACTTCCTGACCGGCACCGACGAGCATGGTCAGAAGATCGAGCGCAAGGCCAGGGACAAGGGCGTGACGCCCCAGGCGTATGTGGATCACATCGTCGAGGGCATCAAGGGCCTGTGGAAGCTGATGGACATCGAGTACGATGACTTCATCCGCACCACGGATGACCGCCATGTGAAGTGCGTACAGAAGCTGTTCAAGCAGCTCTACGACCAGGGCGACATCTACAAGAGCGAGTATGAGGGCTGGTACTGCACGCCCTGCGAGAGCTTCTGGACGGAGCTGCAGCTGAAGGACGGCTGCTGCCCGGACTGCGGGCGCCCCGTGGAAAAGACCCGCGAGGAGAGCTACTTCTTCCGCATGAGCAAGTATCAGGACTGGCTGATTCAGTACATCGAGGAGCATCCGGATTTCATCCAGCCCTCCTCCCGCACCAACGAGATGATGAACAACTTCCTGAAGCCGGGTCTGGAGGACCTGTGCGTCAGCCGCACCTCCATCCGCTGGGGCATCCCGGTGACCTTTGACGAGAAGCACACGGTGTACGTATGGCTGGACGCGCTGTCCAACTACATCTCCGCCCTCGGCTACGGCACCGACCACGACGAGCTGTACCGGAAGTACTGGCCCGCGGATGTGCATCTGGTGGGCAAGGAGATTGTCCGCTTCCACACCATCATCTGGCCCATCATGCTCCACGCGCTGGGGCTGCCGCTGCCCAGGCAGGTGTTCGGTCACGGGTGGCTGGTGCTGGACGGCAAGAAGATGGGTAAGAGCGTGGGCAACGTGGTGGACCCGGTGGTGCTGTGCGAGCGGTACTCCTCCGACGCGGTGCGCTACTTCCTGATGAGGGAGATGCCCTTCGGCTCCGACGGCGAGTTCAACCTGAAGGCCATGCTCACCCGCATCAACTCCGACCTGGCCAATGACCTGGGCAACCTGGTGTCCCGCACGGTGGCGATGATCGAGAAGTACTTCGGCGGCGCCATCAACGTGATGGACGGCGTGGACGAGAGCGTTGACCGGGCCCTGTGGGAGCTGGCGGAGCAGACCCCCGCGCAGGTGGAGAAGCAGGTGAACGCCTTCCAGTTCGCTGCCGCGCTGCAGGAGATCTGGAAGCTGATTGACGCCTGCAACAAGTACATCGACGCGACCCAGCCCTGGGTGCTGGGCAAGGACGAGGGCCGCCGCGCCCGGCTGGGCACGGTGCTGTACACCCTGGCGGAGTGCGTGCGCCGGGTGGCAGTGATGATCTCCTTCGTGATGCCCCGGACGCCGGAGCGCATCTTCGAGCAGCTGGGCGTGACGGACGAGGCGCTCAAGACCTGGGATTCCATCTGTGCCCCCTTCGGCGCCCTGCCCATGGACACGAAGGTCTGCAAGGGCCCCGCGCTGTTCCCGCGTCTGGACATTACCAAGGAGCTGGAGCGCGACCAGCCCAAGGCGGAGGCCGAGGCGCCCAAGGAGGCAGCCAAGGAGGCCCCCAAGCCCCGGAAGGAGGAGAAGGCGAAGAAGCACGAGGCGCCGGAGTTCCCCGCTGAGATCGCCTTCGACGACTTCTGCAAGTGCAAGATGCAGGTGGCCCGCGTGCTGGCCTGCGAGAAGGTGGAAAAGAGCAACAAGCTGCTGAAGTTCCGCCTGTCCTTCGGCAAGGACGGGGAGCGCACAATTCTCAGCGGAATTGCCAAATACTATCAGCCCGAGGAGCTGGTGGGGAAGCAGGTGGTCGCCATCACGAATCTGGCGCCCCGGAAAATCGCCGGCATTGAGAGCCAGGGCATGATTCTCTCCGCCGTGGACGACGCGGACAACCTGCGCCTGATGAGCGTGGGCGAGGGTGTGGAGGACGGTGCCATCGTTGGCTGACATGGAGCTGTTCGATTCCCACTGCCACGTGGATGAGGAGAAGTTCGACGGGGACAGGGAGGAGGTGCTCGCCCGGATGCGGGCGGCGGGCGTGACCCGGTACGCGGTCATCGGCTCCGACATGGCCTCCTCCCGCCACGCGGCGGACTATGCCCAAAACCATGCGGGCTGCTGGGCGGCGGTGGGCATTCATCCCCACGAGGCCCGCACCCTGCGCCCCGGCGACCTGGAGCTGCTGGCGCAGTGGGTGCGGGAGGAGCGGGTGCAGGCCATCGGCGAGATCGGCCTGGACTACTACTACGACCTGTCCCCCCGGGACGTGCAGGCGCAGGTCTGCGAGGCGCAGATGGAGCTGGCCTGGGAGCTGGACGTGCCCGTGGCCTATCACATCCGGGACGCGCATCAGGACATGCTGGACATCATGAAGCGTCACCGCAACCACCTGACCGGCGGCATCATCCACTGCTTCTCCGGCAGCTGGGAGATCGCGAAGGAGTACCTGAAGCTGGGCTATTACATCAGCTTCGCGGGCCCCGTGACCTTCCGGAAGGCCCCGAAGCTGCAGGAGTGCGCCGTGAACGTGCCCCGGGATCGGCTGCTGATTGAGACCGACAGCCCGTATCTGGCGCCGGAGCCCGTGCGCGGCAGGCGCAACGAGCCCACGAACGTGCGCTACGTCTGTGAGAAGCTGGCGGCGCTCCGGGGCGAATCCGTGGAGGAGCTTGCTGCCTGCACCACCCGGAACGCGCTGGCGGCCTATCACATCCAAATGTCATGAACGGTGAACATCGGATAGCCCCGGGAGCCGCTCCCGGGGCCGTCCCTTTCTCAGGAGAGGGGCTGGCGGCGACAGCGGCGTGCCCGGTGAAAAAAGCCCTTGCATTTTTCCTGCGTTTTCGATATAATAGTTCCCGTTCACATGGATGGGGACGGGATGCGGGAAATGCCCAAGCGAGCCGGAGAAGGGTGCGAGTCCGGCGGCAGGAAGCGCATGCGGATCACCCCGGAGTGAGAACGCCTGACTCCCGGCGCTCCTGCGTGGGACAGGGCGTTCCGGGCGCTCCCGATACAGGGCGGCGGCGCGCTATTGGCGCCGGTTGAGCGGGCGGTCTGTGACCGTCAATTTGGGTGGTACCGCGGATTGAGCTTTCATCCGTCCCAGAGCAGTATGGCCTGGGGCGTTTTTTCTGCTCCGGCCCCGCATCGTGTACAGCCGGGGTGCCCGGCAAAGGAGGTACGGTTTCCATGTACAACAAGGCAGCAACCGACATGAGGTTCCCGGAGCGTGAGCAGCGCATCACGCAGCTGTGGAAGGAGAAGGACATCATCCGCAAGTCCTTCGACCTGCGGAAGGAGGGCGAGCAGTTCACCTTCTTCGACGGCCCGCCCACCGCCAACGGCAAGCCCCATATCGGTCACATCGAGACCCGCGTCATCAAGGATCTGTTCCCGCGCTTCTGGACCATGAAGGGCAAGCGCGTCACCCGGAAGGCGGGCTGGGATACCCATGGCCTGCCCGTGGAGCTGGAGGTGGAGAAGCAGCTCGGCCTGGACGGCAAGCCGCAGATCGAGGCCTACGGCATCGAGCCCTTCATCGGCAAGTGCAAGGAGAGCGTGTGGAAGTACCTGCACGACTGGGAGAAGATGAGCGATCAGGTGGGCTACTGGGTGGACATGGAGCACCCCTATGTCACCTACCACAATGACTACATCGAATCCGAGTGGTGGAGCCTGAAGCAGATCTGGGAGAAGGGCCTGCTCTACAAGGGCCACAAGATCGTGCCCTACTGCCCCCGCTGCGGCACCGCCCTGTCCTCCCACGAGGTGGCGCAGGGCTACAAGAACGTGAAGGAGACCTCCGCCATCGCCCGGTTCCGGGTGGTGGGCATGGAGAACACCTCCTTCCTCGCCTGGACCACCACGCCCTGGACCCTGCCCAGCAACCTGGCCCTGTGCGTCAATCCCACGGCGACCTACTGCCGCTTCACCTGCGAGGGTGAGGATTACATCATGGCGAAGGCGCTGGTGGAGAAGGTGTTCGAGGGCAGGGAGGTCACGGTGCTGGAGGAGATGCCCGGCGAAAAGCTGGCGGGCATGGCCTACGAGCCCCTGTACCGCTTCACCGAGCCCGAGGGCAGGAAGTGGGTCGTGGTCTGCGATAACTACGTCACCATGGAGGACGGCACCGGCATCGTGCACATCGCCCCCGCCTTCGGTGAGGACGACAACCGCGTCTGCCGCGAGAACGGCATCACCTTCGTCAACTACGTGGATACCCAGGGCAAGCTGACCGCGGAGACCAAGTGGCCCGGCGTGTTCGTCAAGGATGCCGACCCCATGGTGCTGGACGACCTGCGGGAGCGGGGCCTGCTGTTTGCCGCGCTGCCCTTTGCCCATGACTATCCCTTCTGCTGGCGCTGCGATACGCCCCTGCTCTACTATGCCCGCCCCACCTGGTTCATCCGCATGACGGCCCTGCGGGACAATCTGGTGCGCAACAACCGCACCATCAACTGGATGCCCGACCACATCAAGGAAGGCCGCATGGGCAACTTCCTGGAGAACGTCATCGACTGGGGCCTGAGCCGTGAGCGCTACTGGGGCACGCCCCTGCCCGTGTGGGAGTGCGGCTGCGGACACCGGCATGTGGTCGGCTCCATCGCGGAGCTGCGGGAGCTGGCGGTCACCGATCCCGGCCCCGACATCGAGCTCCATCGCCCCTTCATCGACGCGGTGACGCTCCGCTGCGAGAAGTGCGGCGGCGAGATGCACCGGGTCAAGGAGGTCATCGACTGCTGGTACGATTCCGGCTCCATGCCCTTCGCCCAGTGGCACTATCCCTT
>JAEDKS010000025.1 GCA_016295665.1 Clostridia bacterium | reverse complement strand
CCAATGGATGGCACCCTGACGGAGATTTTCAACTCCGACAGGACGGAGTGGGGCGGCTCGAACAAGTACAATGCCACCCCTATCCGTGCCGTGGCGGAGCAGTGGCATGAGTTCCCCTACAGCGTCGATATGTGCATCCCGCCGATGGCGACCATGTACTTCGACTACAAGAAGATCATCCCGCCCAAGAAGCGCCCGCTGCTCTCCGGGGAGGCCGCGGCGGCGAAGGACGCGGCGGAGGATGCGCAAACGGCAGAGGCGCCGGCGGCTGTGACGCCGGCAGCTGCCCCCTGACACCGGCAAAACGATCCGTCCGGATCGCTTGCATACATGCGCCGCCAAAGCGGAGGCGAGGCGGCGCGGGTCCAACTCAATTCCTGTAATCATAATAAAGGAGCGTGTTACCCCAAATGATGAGGAAAAAGACTTGTGTAGCCATGCTTCTGGCAGGCGGCCAGGGCAGCCGTCTCGGCATCCTGACCAAGAACGTCGCCAAGCCTGCGGTGCCCTATGGCGGCAAGTATCGCATCATCGACTTCCCGCTGAGCAACTGCACCAACAGCGGCATCGACACGGTGGGTGTGCTGACCCAGTACCAGCCCCTGGAGCTGAATGCCTACATCGGCAGCGGCGCCCCGTGGGATCTGGACCTGTCCAACGGCGGCGTGTTCGTGCTTCCGCCCTACCAGAAGGGCAAGGTGGGCGAGTGGTATCGCGGCACCGCCAACGCCATCTACCAGAATATGGCCTTCATCGAGCAGTACAACCCTGACTATGTGCTGATCCTCTCCGGCGACCACATCTACAAGATGGACTACAACGCCATGCTGAGATTCCACATCCGCCATGGCGCCGACGCCACCATCGCCGTGCGCGAGGTGCCGTGGGAGGAGGCCAGCCGCTTCGGCATCATGAACACCGACGCGGAGGACAACATCATCGAGTTCGAGGAGAAGCCCAAGAACCCCAAGAGCAACAAGGCCTCCATGGGCGTGTACATCTTCACCTGGGAGAAGCTGCGCAAGTACCTGATCGAGGACGAGGAGAACAAGGCCTCCGCCAACGACTTCGGCAAGAACATCATCCCCGCGATGCTGGCGGACAAGCAGGTGATGTGCGCCTACATGTTCGAGGGCTACTGGAAGGACGTCGGCACCATCGAGTCCCTGTGGGAAGCCAACATGGACCTGCTCAAGACCCCCATGGACATCGATCTGCATGACAAGAAGTGGCGCATCTTCGCCCGCAATCCCGGCTATGCGCCCCACTACATCGCCAAGGGTGCCACCGTGGACGACAGCCTCATCACCGAGGGCTGCGAGGTCTATGGTCATGTGAATCACTCCGTGCTGTCCGCCGGCGTGGTGGTCGAGGAGGGCGCCGTGGTGCAGGATGCCATGATTATGCCCGGTGCGCACATCAAGCGCGGTGCCGTGGTGCGCCGTGCCATCATCGCCGAGGGCGCGGTGATCGGTGCCGGCAGCATCGTGGGCGAGGAGACCGGCAACATCGCGGTGGTCGGTCAGGGCGTCGTGCTGCCTGCCGGCGCTATGGTGACCGCCGGTCAGCAGGTGGATGCCTCCACCAAGGTGGAGGTTCCCGCCGCCAAGGCGTGACCGTTCCCTTCCTGACGAGAGCAAGTACAAGCATATGAAAGGGATGTCCTGCGGCATCCTATCGACAGAACGAGAGGATTGAACACGATGAAAGATGTAATGGGCGTTATCTTCACCGGCGAAAGCGATGCCCGTCTGCGTGAGCTGACCATGACCCGTGCGATTGCGGCGCTGCCCGTGGCCGGACGCTATCGCGTGATCGACTTCCTGGTGTCCTCCATGGTCAATGGCGGCATCCGCAACGTGGGTATCATCATGCAGAAGAACTACCACAGCCTGATGGACCACCTGGGCTCCGGCAAGGAGTGGGACCTGCACGGCAAGAATGAGGGCCTGCGCGTGCTGCCCCCCTTCCTGACCCGTGAGAACGTGGGCGTCTACACCGGCATGCTGGAGGCGCTGCGCTCCAATACCAACTACCTGACCCGCTCCAAGCAGGAGTACCTGGTGCTGTCCAACTCGGACATCATCTACAACTGCAACATGGACGAGCTGGTGCGCTGCCACATCGACAGCGGCGCGGACATCACCCTGATGTACACCCGCAACCCCGACATGAAGCGTGACGAGTACGGCACCTACATCGCGGTGGATGAGTGCGGTAAGGTCACCGAGATGGAGGTCGAGCCCACCCATCCCAACCTGGACCTGACCTTCATGGACGTGATGATCCTCAAGCGCGAGACGCTGCGCAGCCTGGTGGACAAGGCGGTTGCCCACGGCCTGCACACCATGAACCGCGACGTGCTCATGCCCATGATTCAGCAGGGCAAGGCCAACGTCAACGCCTATGAGTACAAGGGCCTGTGCTGGCGCGTGGATTCCGTGCAGAGCTTCTTCAAGTTCAACATGGACATCCTGGACACCGACATCCGTCATCAGCTCTTCTCCGCCGACCTGCCGGTGTACACCAAGGTTCGCGACGAGATGCCCGCCTCCTACGGTGAGGACGTGACGGTCATCAACTCTCTGGTGGCTGACGGCTGCGTCATTCAGGGCACCGTGGAGAACTCCGTGCTGTTCCGTGGCGTGCGCGTGGCGCCCGATGCCCACGTGAAGAACTGCGTGATCATGCAGGATGGTCAGGTGCACTCCGGTGCCTACGTGGAGAACTGCATCCTGGACAAGCAGGCCGTCATCAAGCGCAATGCCCGTCTGATCGGCCCGAATGCCTATCCCATCGTCATCGCCAAGAATGTGGTGATCTGATGAACCGGAGCCGTGCCGCGGGAGCGAAAGCCCGCGGTACGGCTTTCTTCCGTGCGGTGCCCGGAGGATGGTGAAGGAGGGCCGGAAGGCCCGGGCCGGGCCGGAATCAGGGCGGAAAAATCGCGAATCCTGCCTGTTTTCCGCCTCATGGTTGACAAAATGGTTATCCTGTGGTACAAATATGGGAGAGCCGTTCTGGAACGGCCTAACATTTGAGGAGGATGTTTCTTGATGAAGATTTTATTTACAGCCAGTGAGTGTGTCCCGTTTGTCAAGACCGGCGGTCTGGCGGACGTGGTGGGCGCGCTTGCTCCCGTGCTTGCCAAGCAGGGAAACGACGTGCGCGTGATGCTGCCGCTCTACAGCGCCATTCCCGAGAAGTGGACGGAGAAGATGACCCATGTGGTTGACTTCGAGGTGGAGCTGGGCTGGCGCAAGCAGTACTGCGGCATCGAAAAGCTGGAGCAGGACGGCGTCACCTGGTACTTCGTGGACAACAAGTTCTACTTCGGCCGGCCCTACATCTACGGCCTGGGCGGCGATGAGTACGAGCGCTTCGGCTTCTTCTGCCGTGCCGCGCTGAACGCGCTGACCCTGCTGGACTTCCAGCCCGACGTGATTCATGCCCATGACTGGCAGAGCGGCATGGTGCCTGCGCTGCTGAAGATTCAGTACGCGCATCTGCCCTTCTACGCCAACATCAAGACCGTCTACACCATCCACAACCTGCAGTACCAGGGCATCTTCGGCATCCGCGAGGTGCAGGATGTGCTGGGTCTGGGCGACAGCCTGTGGACCGGCGACAAGCTGGAGTGCTACGGCTGCGCCAACTACATGAAGGCCGCGCTGGTGTATTCCGATGTCATCACCACCGTCAGCCCCTCCTATGCCGAGGAGATTCAGACCGCCTATTACGGCGAGCGTCTGGATGGCCTGCTGCGCGCCCGCAAGCACGAGGTGTACGGCGTGCTGAACGGCATTGACATGGTGGACTACGATCCCTCCACCGATGCCCGCATCGCCGCCACCTACTCCGTGGACGACATGTCCGGCAAGGCGAAGTGCAAGGCCGACCTGCAGAAGAAGCTGGGCCTGGAGGTCAATCCCGACATCCCCATGATCGGCATGGTGGGTCGCCTGAGCAACCAGAAGGGTCTGGATCTGGTGGACTGCATCATCTCCGACCTGCTGCGCCAGAACGTGCAGCTGGTGGTGCTCGGCATGGGCGAGAGCCGCTATGTGAACCTGTTCTCCTGGGCGGAGAGCGAGTATCGCGGCAAGATGGCGGCTCGCTTCACCATGGATCATGTGCTGGCCCATCAGATCTACGCCGGTTGCGATATGTTCCTCATGCCCAGCCAGTTTGAGCCCTGCGGCCTGAGCCAGCTCATCGCCCTGCGCTACGGCACCCTGCCCATCGTCCGCGAGACCGGCGGCCTGCGCGACACCGTGCTGAGCTACAACGAGGCCACCGGCGCCGGCAACGGCTTCTCCTTCTTCAACTACAATGCCCATGACATGCTCCACACCATCGAGCGCGCCATGCGGTTCTACCATGAGGAGAAGGAAATCTGGGCCATGCTGCAGAAGCGCGGCATGACCGGTGACTACAGCTGGACGAACTCCGCCGGCAAGTATCTGGAGCTGTACCGCGGCCTGGTGGGCGTGGCGGAGCTGAAGGATCCTGCCGAGCCCGCCGCCGTGACGGTGGTGGAGGTGGAGGAGCCCGCGCCTGCCGAGGCTGCCCCCGTGGCGGCTGAGCCCGTGAAGAAGCCCCGCAAGCCCCGCGCCAAGAAGGCCGAGGCTCCCGCCGAGGGCGCCGCTGAGGCCCCTGCGAAAAAGACCCGTGCCGCGAAGAAGGCCGAAGAGCCTGCCGTGACCGAGGAGGTCGCGCCCAAGAAGCGCGCCTGCAAGAAGGCTGCTCCCGCCGCCGATGCGGAGACCCCCGCCGAGGCGCCCGCGAAGAAGCCCCGCGCCCCCCGCAAGAAGAAGGTTGAGGAGCCCGCTCCCACCGCCGAGTAATCCCGAATGAATGCCCCGGGTGGGCAGACCGGACCGGTCTGCCCACCCTTTTGCGCTGTCCGGCAGCAATTCCCATGGTGCTATCCGGCAAATCGGTGGCATCCGGCCTCCTCCTGTGCTATCATACGCAAGGTACACAAAAGCAGATCCGCCTCTCCCGCCTGACTTTGGGAGAGCAACATGCGCATGAATCCTACCCAAGGAGGAGAATTACCTTGCGAATTTGCTTTTGTCGGCGCCTGCTCGCGGCGCTTGCGGCCTGTGTGATGGCGCTGCTCTGCCTGCCCGTTGCAAGGGCGGAGGGGGAGACGTCCGGCGGCACAGGGGTGCAGCACAGCGGCGTGGTGCGCGTGTACCTGTCGTCTCTGGGCAATCCCACCGCCTTGACCCTGACGCTGAGCAGCGGCTATACCGCGCTGGGCAGCCAGCAGACGACGCTGCAGAGCGGACAGCAGGTCAGGATCAGCTTCAGCCAGTCCACAGGGCAGATCACCATGACGGCAAACGGGCAGTCCTATGCCATGGGCCGGACGCTGCAGCTCAAGCGCCACGCGACCGACCAGCGCTACGGCATGAAGATCGCCCAGAGCCGCATGCCGTCCAATGTCTATCCGGGCGACCTGGTGCTGACTGCGAAGCAGTCCGGTAGCGCGTGGCGGCTCTATCCCGTGATGCATGTCTATATGGAGGACTATCTGACCGGCGTGGTGCCCTACGAGATGGGCAACTCCGCGCCGCTGGAGGCGCTCAAGGCGCAGGCGGTGGCGGCGCGCACCTACACCATCAACCGCATGAACCAGCGCAAAAACTACATTTACGATATTGTGGACACCACCAACGACCAGGTCTACAACGGCAACAACACCGGCACCGCCCGCTGTACGGAGGCGGTGCTGTCCACCAGCGGGCTCGTGCTGCACTACGGCGGCAAGCCCATCATCGCGTATTACTCCGCGTCCAACGGCGGACAGACGGAGTCCGCCAAAAACGCCTGGGGATCGGTGGGCTACGACTACCTCACGGTGAAGGACGATCCCTTTGACCGGGGCAACAGCGCCTCGGTCGTCCGGCGGGCCACGGTCTACGCGGACAACGGCGCTTCCGGGCAGAACAGCCGCTTGAAGAGCCTGCTGCAGACCAAGGCGGCCTCCGCGCTGAAGGCGCAGGGCATCAGTGCGGACGGTGTGAGCGTCACGACCATCCGCTCCGTTACGCCCCATTCCCCCAAATATCCCGCGCCCAGCGTGCTCTACACCAAAATGGACTTCGGCCTGACGGTCACCGCCAACGGGCAGCGCCACGACGTGACCGTGACCTGCGACATCTTCGGAGAGCTGGAGTCCATGCTGGGCCTGTCCATCAACAGCAGCAAAAACGAGCTGTGGTCGGTCACGCCCTCCGCGTCCGGCTTTATCATCGAGGCGAGGCGTTTCGGTCACGGCATCGGAATGAGCCAGCGCGGCGCCATGGCCATGGGCCAGCAGGGCTACGCCTTCGACCAGATTCTGAGCTTCTACTATGTGGGCTGCGAGCTGGTGCGCTATGACTTCGGCGGCGCCACCCCTCCCGCTGAGCTGCCCGCAGGCTCCGCGACGGCAACGGTGCTTTCCAATGACCAGAGCCTGCGCCTTGCCCTGCTGGATGCCCCCCACAGCGGCGCCCGGGTGCTGACCGGCCTGCTGCCGGGAACGATGGTGCGGGTGCTGGAGCGGGGCGAATCGTACGCGCTTGTGACCGCCGGACAGCTGACGGGCTACGCGGCGACCGCGAGCCTGCAGATCTCCGGCGAACCCGCCGGGGAGACGCAGCCCGTGTCCCAGATCAGCCAGTGGGCCACGGTGGTGTGCGACGGCGTGCTGAATCTGCGGTCGGAGGAAAGCCTGACGAGCAGCGTACAGGCCACCATCCCGAACGGGGAGGTGCTGTGCGTGTACGGTGTGAACGGCGGATGGGCCTGCGTGGCCTACGGCGCGCTGCGGGGCTATGTGTCCATGGATTTCCTGACGCTCCACGGGGCGTACCCGCTGCCCGTGTTCCGGGGCGCACCGGAGAACGAGGCAGTCACGCCTCCGCCGGTTCCCTCCGGGACGCCCGTCCTGCCCGAGGAAACGCCCGCGCCGGGGCAGACCGAAATGCCGGCGCTGCCCGACCTGGGCACGACCGAAGCGCCCGGGACGACCCCCGCGCCCATGCTGCCGCCTGCGCTGGCCCCGGCGCCGGACAGCGCGGACTGGGCGGTGGTCACCACGGAGTTCGGCAGCCTGAACCTGCGCATCCGTCCCCGCCGGGGCGAGCGGGTGCTGCGCCGGATTCCCCAGGGCGAGGTGATTCCCGTGCTGCGACGCGGCAGCGGCTGGGTCAAGACCAGCTACGATGGAAAAATCGGCTATGTGCAGGAGGCGTTTCTGACCTTTGACCCCACCATCACCCCGCCCGCCTCCACGCCCCGCCCCGAGGAGGGGCTCTGGCGGGGCTGGGTCGTGACCGACCACGGCAGCCTGAACCTGCGCAGGAAGGCCAGCACCTCCTCGGAGCTACTGGATCGGATTCCCATGGGCGCGGTGGTTTCGGTGCTTGAAGAAAAGGGCGATTGGTGCTATATTACCTATGACGGCAAGCGAGGCTACGTGCAGACCCGCTACCTGAGCCGCACGCCGCCCGTGGCACCCGTGTTTGACGAAACGCTGCAGCGCGTGACGCACATTGGCGCCACCGCGGAGGGCACCGGGCTTGTGCTGCGCGCCTGGTGCGCGGAGGACGCGCCGGAGCGGGCCCGGGTGCCCGGCGGCGCGCAGGTGCAGGTCACAGAGCGGGGCGAGGGCTGGTGCCGAATCGTGTACGGAGAGTGGGATGGCTATTGCAGGAGCAGCGAATTGTACCTGACGGAGGCGGAGTAATCCGCGAGGGAGAGCAGCTGGATGAGCTGCAGCTGGGCGGGCTGCGCATCCTTCAGAAGAAGCAGGGCTTCCGGTACGGCATGGACGCGGTGCTGCTGGCGGACTTCATCCGGGTGCAGCCCCGCGACCATGTGGCGGACTTCGGCACGGGCACCGGCATCCTGCCGCTGCTGCTCCATGGGCGCGGCAAGGGCGCCCGCTTCGATGCGCTGGAGCTGCAGGAGGACATGGCGGAGATGGCGGCGCGCTCCATGGCGCTCAACGGGCTGTCGGAGGTCATCCGCGTCCACCATCTGCCCGTGGAGCAGGCGGAGCAGGTGCTTGCCCGCTGCTCCCTGGATGCCATCGTCTGCAATCCGCCCTACGGCACCCCCGGCACCACGCTGAAAAACCCGTCCGACACCCTGCGCCTCGCGAGGCATCAGGGTGCGGACGGGCTGGTCATGTGGTTCCGCGTGGCGCAGCGGCTGCTGAAGGGCAAGGGCCGCATGGCGATCGTCTATCCCGCGATGCGCATGCTGGAGGTCATGGAGCAGATGCAGGCCGCGCACCTGACCCCCAAGCGGCTACGGCTGGTCTATCCCACCCGGGAGAAGCCGGCGAATCTGGTGCTGCTGGAGGCGGTCAAGGACGCGAAGCCCATGCTGCATCCGGAGCCGCCGCTGATCGTGTACGAGCCGGACGGCACCCCCACGGAGGAGCTGCGGCGCATTTACCACCTCACGGATTGAGGCGGGCCACCATGAAGCTGAGGTAGCCGGCAAAGGTCAGCCACAGCAGGTAGGGGACGAGAAGCCATCCGGCGACCTTCTGCTGCCTGAAAAAGCCGATCATCAGGAGCCCCGCCAGCGCCCACAGCACCGCCAGCCACACAAACGCCAGTCCGAAGGCCCGCAGAACGAAGAACAGCCAGGGCCAGGCCAGATTCACCGCCAGCTGCGCAGCCCAAAGCGCCAGCCATCCCCGGCTTCCGGGCGAGTTCTCCCGCCAGACGAGCCAGGCGGACAGCGCCATGGCTGCGTACAGGATGCCCCAGGCCACCGGAAAGACCCACCCGGGCGGCGACAGGGGCGGCTTCTGGATGCTTTCGTAAACATCCATGCTGCCGGAGGTCAGCAGCCCATTCAGGGCGCCCAGCCCCAGGGTGACAGCCTCCCAAATCACCAGCGACGGCCACCAGCCGCGCCTTTTTTCTGCTTCGGACATCAAAACACCTCCCCGGACAGTTTATTCGGTCGGGGAGGCGATTATGCGGACGGCCTGTCAGAGCAGGATGAAGCCGATGACCGGAAGCTGTCAAGGATCCCTGGTACGATCCGGGTTCCGGTTGCCTTTTGGACGAAATGCCTGTATAATAGACCCTGGAAACGAGGAAGGGCGGGTGAGCTTGTGAGCGGGGCGCGTGTGGTGGTCATTGGCGGCGGCGCGGCGGGCATGGCGGCAGCCATCGCGGCGGGCGAGAGTGGCGACCGGGTGCTGCTGTTGGAGCGGATGGATCGCGGGGGCAGGAAGCTGCTAGCGACGGGCAACGGGCGCTGCAACCTGATGAACCGGGGCGCGTGGCGCTATCCCGGCGGCACCGGCTTTGCGGCGCAGGTGCTGACGCGCTGCGATGCGGCGGCGCAGACCCGCTTCTGGCAGCGTCACGGGCTGTACCTACGCCAGGAGGAGGACGGGCGTGTCTATCCGGTCAGCGGACAGGCATCCACCGTGCTGGATGTGCTCCGGCTGGCCATGGACACTGCGGGGGTCACGGTGCACGCGGCGTCGGAGGTCACCGCCCTGCGGCAAAGGCCCCGGGGCTGGGAGGTCGTTGTCGGCGCGGAGAGCATCCGGTGCGACCGGGTGATCGTGGCGGGCGGCGGCTGCGCCCAGCCCAAGCTGGGCAGCAACGGCAGCTGCTACGACCTGCTGACGCCCTTCGGTCACCGGAGAACGGCCCTGCGGCCCGCCCTGACCCAGATCGAGACCGACCCGGAGCCCCTGCGGGGGCTGTCCGGCATCCGTGTCAAGGCCACGGTGAGCGTGGTGCGGGACGGCACCGTCCTGCGCTCGGAGCGGGGAGAGGTACTGTTCGCGGACTACGGCGTCAGCGGTGTCTGCGTGATGCAGTGCGCCCGTGACGCAGCCCCCGGCACGGAGGTGTCGGTGAATCTGCTGGACGGCATGGGCCTGACCCGGGCGGAGGCCGAAGCGGAGCTGCGCCGGCGCTGCCTTGTGTGGGCGCAGCAGCCTGCGGAGCAGCTGCTGACGGGCCTGTGCGTGCCCCGGCTGGCGCTGGCGGTGGGGAAGCAGGCGCAGGTGCGCTTCCGCGACCGGGTCATCGGCAGCCTGAGCCTGCGGGAGGTCGGAGCCCTGACCGATGCCCTGGGCGGCTTCCGGCTGCGGGTGCGAGGCGTGAAGGGCTTTGACAGCGCACAGGTCACCTCCGGCGGTCTCCGCACGGAGGACTTTGTGCCGGAAACGATGGAAAGCCGCCTGGTACCCGGGCTCCATGCCGCCGGCGAGGTGCTGGACGTGGACGGGGACTGCGGCGGATACAATCTGATGTTCGCCTTCGGCAGCGGCCTGCTGGCCGGGCTGAACGGGCGGGAGAATCCCGATGGAGGAAAGAGAGCATGACGATCATTGAGACCCTTTGCAGCGAGTTTTCCATTCAGCCCTGGCAGGCGGAGGCCGTGGTCTCCCTGCTGGACGAGGGCGCCACGGTGCCCTTCATCGCCCGCTACCGCAAGGAGAAGCACGGCGAGCTGGATGACCAGAAGCTCCGCGAAATCGCCGAGCGTCTGGGCGCGCTGCGCAAGCTGGAGGAGCGGCGGCAGGAGATCGCGGAGAGCCTGCGCAAGCTGGACAAGTGGACGGAGGAGCTGCAGGCGGAGCTGGACGGTGCCGGCACCATGGCGCAGCTGGAGGACATCTACCGTCCCTACCGTCCCAAGCGCCGCACCCGCGCCAGCATCGCCCGGGAGAAGGGGCTGGAGCCGCTGGCGGACATGCTGCTGCTGCAGCTGCCTCGGGCGAAGGCGCCGGAGGTGATGGCGCAGGACTTCGTGAATGAGGAGAAGGGCGTGCAGGATGTGGAGGCGGCGCTGCAGGGCGCCATGGACATCATCGCGGAGCGCGTCAGCGACGATGCCACCGTCCGCACCCACCTGAAGACCCTGTACAACCGGGAGGCGCAGGTGGCGGTGAAGGCCGCCACAGAGGACGACAGCGTGTACCGGATGTACTACGACTACCGGGAGCCCCTGCGCCTGATGCCCAGCCACCGGGTGCTCGCCATGAACCGGGGCGAAAAGGAGGGCTTCCTGAAGGTGGGGCTGGAGGTGGACGAGGAGCGGGCGGAGCGCGTGGTGCGCGCCGGCTTCGAGGCCCACACCGGCAGCCCCGCCACGGCCTATGTGACCCGGGCCTGCAACGATGCCTACACCCGGCTGATCGCACCATCCCTGGACACGGAGCTGCGGGGCGAAATGACCGAGCGGGCCCAGGCGGCAGCCATCCGGGTCTTTGCCATGAACCTGAAGCCCCTGCTCATGCAGCCGCCGGTGCGCGGCAGTGTCGCCATGGGCCTTGACCCGGGCATCCGAACGGGCTGCAAGGTGGCGGTGGTGGACGAGACGGGCCGCGTGCTGGACACGGCGGTGATCTTCCCGCTGCCCCAGAACCATCAGGTGGAGAAGGCCCGGGCCACGGTGGAGGCGCTCATCCGCAAACATCATGTGTCCATTGTCGCCATCGGCAACGGCACCGCCAGCCGGGAGACCGAGCAGTTCTTCGTGGACGTGATGCACCACATGGACCTGGGCAAGGCGCTCAGCTACATGATCGTGTCGGAGGCGGGTGCGTCGGTGTACTCCGCCTCCAAGCTGGCGGCGGAGGAGTTCCCGCAGTTCGATGTGACCCTGCGCTCCGCCGTGTCCATCGCCCGGCGGCTGCAGGACCCGCTGGCGGAGCTGGTGAAGATCGACCCCAAGGCCATCGGCGTGGGGCAGTATCAGCATGATCTGAAGGAAGCGGAGCTGGACGAGGCCCTTGACCATGTGGTGGAGGACTGCGTGAACGCGGTGGGCGTGGACGTGAACACCGCCAGCCCGTCCCTGCTGTCCCATGTGGCGGGCATCAACGCCACCGTGGCGAAGAACATCGTGGCCTACCGGGAGGAGAACGGCCCCTTCCAGACCCGCGCCGCGCTGAAGAAGGTGCCCAAGCTGGGCCCGAAGGCCTTTGAGCAGTGCGCGGGCTTCCTGCGCATTCCCGGCGGCAAGGACCTGATGGAGAACACGGGTGTCCATCCGGAGAGCTACGCGGCGGCAAAGGCGCTGCTCAAGCGCTTCGGCCTGACACCGAAGGAGGCCGCTGCGGGTCAGCTGAAGCCGCTGGTGGAGCAGGCGGGCTATGGCCCTCTGGCGGCGGAGCTCGCCATCGGTGAGCCCACGCTGCGGGACATGGTTGCCGAGCTGAGCAAGCCGGGCCGCGACCCCCGCGACGAGCTGCCGCCGCCCCTGCTCCGCACGGACGTGATGGAGATGAGCGACCTGAAGACCGGCATGGAGCTGCGGGGCACGGTGCGCAACGTGACGGACTTCGGCGCCTTCGTGGACATCGGCGTGCACCGGGACGGTCTGGTGCACATCAGCCAGTTCGGCAGGCGGGTGAAGCATCCCAGCGAGTGCGTCCGGGTGGGCGATGTGGTCACGGTCTATGTGCTGGAGGTGGATGCGCAGAAGAACCGCATCAGCCTGAGCATGTGCAGGCCCGTCAAGCCCGCCGAAAGCGGCAAATAAAACCCAAAAGCCACGCAGACGCGATCCGCTGCGTGGCTTTTGCGTGGGGGCCGTCAGGCGGCGCGGGCCTCCTGAGCCCGGTCGTAGGCGTGGAGCCAGTCCGCCTTGAAGTAGTACACGGTGAAGGCGATGCTCGACAGCGTCCAGGTGATGGGGTAGCAGGCGAACAGCGTGCGGATGTCGGTGTCGGGCAGGGGCGGCATGGGCACCGCCAGGGTGATGTAGGTAACGCGGATGAAGCACCAGCAGACCATCATGACCGTCATGGGCACCACACTCTTGCCTGCGCCCCGGAACACGCCCGCCATGGCGTGGGAGAAGGCCAGCAGGAAGTAGAACAGCGTGGTGGTGCGGGCGTGGAGGGTGCCGTAGGCGATGACCTCCGGGGTGTCGTTGAAGGCGGCAATCAGCGTGGGAATCAGCCAGTAGATGAGCAGCCCCAGCAGCTCCGACATGCAGGCGCAGGCCAGAACGCCAAACCGGGCGCCCTTCTTCACGCGGTCATGGCGCCGCGCCCCCAGGTTCTGTCCGATGAAGGTGGTCAGCGCCATGGAGAAGCTGGTGACAGGCAGAAAGCCGAAGCCCTCCACCTTGGCGTAGGCACCGCTGCCGGCCATCGCCAGGGCGCCGAAGGAGTTGATGTGGCTCTGTACCACGATGTTCGCCAGGGAGATGATGGAGTTCTGCACGCCGCTGGGGATGCCCATCTTCAGAATCTGCCCCAGCATACCGGGGTGAAAGCGCACCTTCTTCCAGTCCAGCCGGAAGGCCTCCGTGGCATGGTGAAGCCGCCGGAGACCGAGCAGGGCGCTGACGCCCTGGGAGATCACCGTGGCGATGGCGGCACCCGCGATGCCAAAGCCGCATACGGCGACCAGAAGCAGGTCCAGCAGCACATTGGTGCAGCTGGATACGATGAGGAAGTACAGGGGATGGCGGCTGTCGCCCACGGCCTGGAAGATGCCGTTGGACACGTTGTAAAGGATGATGGTCAGCACGCCGCCAAAGTAGATGCGGAAATACAGAACGGAGTTTGGCATAACCTCCTCTGGGGTTCCCATCCAGCGCAGGATGGTGGGCGTCAGCGCAACGCCGATGCCAGTCAGCACCGCGCCCGCGATCAGTCCGAAGGCCAGCATGGTGTGCACCGCCTGAAAGACATGCTCCTCATCGCGGGCGCCCCAGTACTGGCTGACCACCACGCCCGCGCCGATAAAGATGCCGTTGAACATGCCGACCAGCAGAAAGATGAGGCTGCCGGAGGAGGTGACGGCTGCCAGCGCCTCCGGCCCCAGCACGTTGCCCACCACGAGCGCGTCCACCACATTGTAGAGCTGCTGAAAAAGCTGCCCAAGGAACACCGGCAGCGCAAAGGATACAATGTGCCTGGGGATGGAGCCCTCGGTCATCCGGCCTGTGCCGTGTGCCATGACTGCGACCTTTCTCTTTCCGTACAAAAGACAGGGCCGGAAAGCGCCCTATACACGGGTGTATGGTAGCACAAAAGGCGGTGCAGGTCAAGAGCGGGAGAGCGCCGGAGCGGCTTTTGTTTTTCCGCCGTTCTTCCCTTGACAGGGGCAGGGGAAAAGCCTATGATGCTGGTGGATTGATGACCAAGGAAAGGGGAACCAGGGATGCTTCCCATGATGAGGCGGGCGTTTCCGCGCACGGTGCCGGTGCTGGCGGGCTATCTGTTTCTGGGCATCGCCTATGGCATCTCCATGAAGGAGAACGGCTTCGGCGTGGGCTGGGCGCTGCTGATTTCCGCCGTGGTGTATGGCGGCTCCATGCAGTTTGCGCTGATCTCCCAGCTGTCCCAGCCCTTCTCGCCCCTGACCGTGGCGCTGATGACGCTGCTGATTCACGCCCGGCACATCTTCTACGGCCTGAGCATGCTGGACAAGTACGAGGGCACGGGCCGGTGGAAGCCCTATCTGATCTTCGCGCTCAGCGACGAGACCTACTCCCTGGTGGTGGAGGGCGCGCCGGAGGACCTGCGGGAGGAGGAGCGCGGCGCCTGGTACGCGGCTGTCTCCGCGCTGGATCGGGCCTACTGGCTCACCGGCACGGTCATGGGCGGGCTGCTGGGGGCCCTGCTGCCCCTGTCGCTGCTGACGGGTATTGACTTTGCCATGACCGCGCTTTTCACCGTCATCCTGACCGAGCAGAGCATGGACGCGGTGAAGGCCGTGCGGGAGGGCCGCATGACCCGCTTTGACGCGCTGTTTCCGCCGCTGCTGGGGGCGCTGGCGACGCTTGTCAGTCTGCTGCTGGTGGGCACGGGCAGCTTCCTGCTGCTGAGCATGGGGCTGATGCTGTGCATGTTCCTGCTGCGCTATGTGACGCAGCCGGCCGGGGAGAGGGGGCGGAGCGCATGAGCGGGACGCAGATGCTGCTGACCATCGCCATTTCGGCGGGCGTGACCATCCTGACCCGGGCCATTCCCTTCCTGCTCTTTCCGGACGGGCGGCAGCCGCCGGCGTTCATCACCTGGCTGGGGCGCCTGCTGCCCCGGGCGGTGATGGCGATGCTGGTGGTGTACTGCCTGAAGGATGTCTCCTTCACCGCGTCGCCCTTCGGGATTCCCGCGCTGGCGGGGGTGGCGGTGACTGCGGCGCTCCATGTGTGGAAGCGCCAGATGATCTTCTCCATCTGTGGCGGCACGGTCACCTACATGCTGCTGCTGCGCCTGATGGGGGCGGCCTGACAAATGAGACGGAATCCGGCGGTTTTGGAGCGGCATGTATGGACGTGCCGCTCCGTTTGTGCTATGCTTGTCATATGGGAGGTGCGATACCAATGATTGATTTTCAGCATGTGACCAAAGCCTACGGCAAGGGGAGCGTCAAGGCCGTGGATGACCTGAACCTGCACATCGGCAAGGGCAAGGTGTTCTGCTTCATCGGGCCCAACGGCGCGGGCAAAACAACCACCATCCGCCTGCTGACGGGCATTCTTTCGCCCACGGAGGGCACGGTGACCATCGGCGGGTACGACATGGCAAAGCAGCCGCTGGAGGCCAAGCGGCTCATCGGCTACGTGCCCGACCAGCATGACCTCTACGATCGGCTGACGGGCCTGGAATACCTGCGCTTCATGGCGGATATGTACGAGGTGAGCGAGCACGACCGGAAGGAGCGCATCGAGCACTACCTGGATGTGTTCGACCTGCGGGATGCCATCGGGCAGCAGGTGCGCAGCTATTCCCGGGGCATGAAGCAGAAGCTGACCGTCATCGGCGCGCTGGTGCATCAGCCGCCGGTGTGGGTGCTTGACGAGCCGATGGTGGGCCTTGACCCCCGGGCGGCCCATGTGCTGAAGGAGGAGATGCGCCGCCACTGCGACGCGGGCAACACCGTGTTCTTCTCCACCCATGTGCTGGAGGTGGCGGAGCGGCTGTGCGACGAGATCGCCATCATTGACAAGGGCCGGCTCATCGCGCAGGGCACGCTGGAGGAGCTGCGTAGCGGGCATGCGGATGAGAGCCTGGAGCAGCTGTTCCTGACGCTGACGGAGGATGCGGAGGTGGCGGGTCAATGAAGGGCTACGGAACCCTGCTGCGCCTGACCGTGCTCAACCGCCTGGCCTGGTTCCGCTCAGGCAGCATGAAGAAGGAAAACGGCGGCTGGGACGCGGGGAAGATCGCCACGGCGGTGTGCGTGGTGCTCTGCGGCGCGATGCTGCTGGGCCTCGTCATCTTTCTGGAGTGGCTGATTGATCAGGGCCTGTCCATGTTCCATCACCCGGAGCTGCTGCCGACGCTGGCACTCATGTGCGCCATGGTGGGCACGCTGCTGCTGAGCTTCTTCACCGTGTTGTCCAGTCTGTTCTTCAGCCGGGACAGCGTGTGGATGGCCTACCTGCCGGTGCGCTCGAGGACGGTGCTGTGCGCCAAGCTGACGGAGATCTATGTTGGGGAGATGGTGCTCAACGCCGCCATGCTGATGCCAGCCTTCGTGATGTATGGCCTGCACCTTGGCGCGGATGCGCTCTACTATGTCCGGGCGGTGCTGCTGGTTTTCTTCTCGCCCATGCTGCCCATCGCCATCATCACGCTGCTGTCCGCCGTGCTGGCGCGTCTGGTGGGCGGCATCCGGAATTCCGCGCTGCTGACCACGTTCCTCTCCTTCCTGATGATCGCGCTGATCTATGTGGTGGAGTTCACGCTGCTGCCCTCGGAGGACGATACGGACCTGCTGTGGATCGTGCGATTGCTGGTGCAGCAGGAGGCGCTGCTGCAGACCATCACCGGTTTCTTCCCGCCGGTGTACTGGGGTGTGAAGGGCCTGCTGGGAAGCGGCGGCTATCTGCTGGCCTTTGTGGCGCTGTCCGCTGGGAGCATCGCGCTGGTGGTGCTGCTCATGGGCAACCGCTACCTGGAGCTGTGCATCCGGCAGACCGAGCAGAGCGCGTCCCGCAGGCGGGTCAGGCTGCGCGGCGGTGCCTGGCGCACCAAGACCACGCTGTCCGCGCTGACGCAGCTGGAGTGGCGGGAAATCGTCCGCTCATCGGTGAATCTGTCGAATTGTGTAGCCGGCGGCATCGTGTTCCCGCTGATCATGGGCATGATGCTTATGGGCGGCTCCATTTCCGAGTCCTTCGGCATGCTGCGGGCGGGTGTGGACGAGCTGCTGGGGGTCATCCCGGCGACGGATCTGCTGCTGGGCGTGGCGGCGATGATGGGCTTTGTGACCTTCGTATCGCCCGCCGCCTGCACGGCGATTTCCCGGGAGGGAGCACGGCATGCCCTGTGCCGGATGCTGCCGGTGAAAACCCGGACGATTCTGCGCGCGAAGCTGCTGTGCAGCCTGCTGATTGATCTGCTGGCCATCCTGTTCACCCTGGTGGTGCTGGAGGTGGCGCTGCAGCTGAGCTGGGCGGTGGTGCTGGGTGCGGTGGCACTGACCCTGGTGATGCGCTATGCGGCGGTGGCGCTGATGCTCACCGTCGACGCGGTTCATCCCGTGCTGAACTGGACGACGGAAACGCAGGCCATCAAGCAGAACGTGAACGTGTTCTTTGGCATGCTGGTGTGTCTGGTACTGCTGGCGCTGCCGGTGCTGGGCGTGGTGCTTCTGGCGCAGCACGGGGCCGTCGTCCGGCTGGCAGCCGCAGTGGGCGTGACGGTGCTGGAGGCGGTGCTGGGGGCCGTGGCGGTGCATACGGTCGCCGAGCGGCGCTATGAGGCGATTGAGTGACAGGTGTTCACGGGACGGTTCTATACAGGAATCGTCCCATTTTCTGTAAGAAAAAAACGAAAACGATGAAAAACTTATGGAAAAAGCGCTACAGATGTGCTATAATTTAGGTGGGTTGGTGTACCCATTCCAAGGAAATTATTCGGTTGCTTTCGGAGGAACGGAAGATGAAACACTTCAAGCGGTTAACAGCCATGGTGCTGGCCCTGCTGATTTTCTTCTCCCCGCTGGAGAGCTGGCCTGCGCCCATGAAGGGCGTGCTGGCGGAGCGAATCGCGACGGAGACGGATCTTGATTTTCCGGATTCGACGGGAGATCCGAACGGTGCCCAGGGCGATGTCACAGCGACGCCGGACGCGACGGCGAGTGAGTCGCCGGAACCGACCTCGGTATCTTCCGGGCAGGAGGACGAGCTTGCCACTGCGGAGCCGACTGCGGCTGCGACGGCATCCATCCCCACGGGCTATGCTTACCTTGTGGAGAATGCCCGTCTTTATGCCTACCCGGAAATGAAGAGCTCGATCCATACGCTGCTGACGACTGGTGTTGTTTATGTGATGGGCACCAGCGAGGAAAACGAAGCAGCCGAGGTGGCTTACCATGACGGTGCGCGTATTACGTATTCCTGGACGCGCATCAAGAGCCTGCGCCCGCTGAATGCCACGGAAAAGGCACAGTACCTTGCGCAGGTATCCGCTTCCGCCCTGTCCTATGAAGGGAACCTGCTCGATCCTCTGGTTTTTGTGAAAAAACAGACCGAAGTACCGAACGAGACCCCTGCCTCCACGGAGGACGCAAAACCGACCACGGGCAATGAACCCACCGAAACCGCCGATCCTACCGAAACCGCCGAAGCAACCGCTACCACCGATTCTTCTTCGTCCGCCGACGCGACCGCAACTCCTGACGTTGCTGCGACCGCCGACGCGACCGCAACCCCCGACGCGACTGCAACCCCCGACGCGACCGCAACTCCTGACGCGACTGCGACCGCCGACGCGACCGCAACTCCTGACGCGACTGCGACCGCCGACGCGACCGCAACTCCTGACGCGACTGCAACCCCTGATGCAACCGCAACTCCTGATGCCACTGCAACCGCAACCGCCACGGTCGAGCCCACGCCGCAGGTGGTGTCCATGCCGATGATGC
>JAEDKS010000197.1 GCA_016295665.1 Clostridia bacterium | reverse complement strand
CGGCCCCCGCTGGAGAAGGCCGGCGTGTACATGACCGACCGGGACACCGTGAACATGACCGAGCGCATGAAGGTCACCACCTGCCTGAACCCGCTGCACACCGCGCTGGCGGTCTACGGCTGTCTGCTGGGCTACACCAGCATCGCGGGCGAGATGAAGGACGAGCAGCTGGTGAAGCTGGTGCGCACCATCGGCTATCAGGAGGGGCTGCCCGTGGTCACCGACCCCGGCATCCTGAGCCCCCGCGCCTTCATCGACGAGGTGATCGAGCAGCGCCTGCCCAACCCCTTCATCCCCGACACCCCCCAGCGCATCGCCACGGACACCTCCCAGAAGATTCCGATCCGCTTCGGGGAGACCATCAAGAGCTACATGGCGGACCCCGCCCGTTCTGCCGCGTCGCTGGTGGCGATTCCCCTGGCGCTGGCGGGCTGGCTGCGCTACCTGCTGGCGGTGGACGACGAGGGCAACCCCATGGCGGTGTCCTCCGACCCCATGCTCACCCAGCTGCAGTCGGAGCTCTCCGGCGTCACCTGGGGCAATCCCGGCAGCGTCCGGGGCCGTCTGGCACCCATTCTGTCCAACCCCGTGCTGTTCGGCGTGAGCCTGTACGACGCGGGACTGGCGGATAAGGTGGAGCAGATGCTGTCCGAGGAGCTGGCGGGCAAGGGCGCCGTCCGCGCCACGCTGAAGAAGTACCTGGGCTGAGGGGGATGACGTGCCCACAGAAAAAGGCCGCTGGAGCGATCCGGCGGTCTTTTCGTGTGCGCTCATAACACGGCGACTTCAGGCGGTGGGCGGCGCGGTGGCGGGGTCGAACTGCTCCAGACGGACGCCGGCCTCGTCGAAAATCTCCAATGAGAAGCGATCCGGGTAGCCCTCCTGGTACACGACCCGGCGGATGCCCGCGTTGATAATCATCTTGGCGCAGACGCTGCAGGGCTGGTGGGTGCAGTAGAGGGTGGCGCCGTCGATGGACACGCCCAGCTTCGCCGCCTGAATGATGGCGTTCTGCTCCGCGTGGATGGCATAGCACAGCTCCGCCCGGGTGCCCGAGGCGATGCCCAGGTTGTCGCGCATGCACTCGCCCCGCTCCCGGCAGGTTCGCAGCCCGGCGGGCGCCCCGTTGTAGCCCGTGGTCATGATGCGCTTGTCCTTCACGATGACGCAGCCGATGGCGCGGCCCGGACGGTAGCAGCTCGTCCACCCGCTGATCACGTGTGCCATCTCCATGAACCGGCTGTCCCACTTGTCCATGCCGCTTACTCCCCTCGCCCTCCGGTGGCCCTTCAGGCCCCGTGTTGCGGATATTGTAGCAAATCCCGCGCAAATTGTCAACGAGGCAAAACGGGCGGGGGCGGCGCATATCCTCCGAGGGACAAGGAGGAATCCGCCATGAAAGCATCCCTGCGGAAACAGGCCGCGCTCATCACCTGCGCCAACGCGCTCACCCGGGGCATGGGCTTCTGCCTCCATCTGCTTCTGGCGCGCCTGATGAGCGCGGAGGCGCTGGGGGTCATGGAGATGGCGGGGTCGGTGTCCATGCTGGCGCTGACGCCCGTGACCGCGGGGATTCCCACCGCCATGAGCCGCATGACCGCCCAGCGCCCCGGAGTCGACCGGGAGAATGTGCTGCGGGCGGGGCTGCATCATGTGCGGCGGCTGTCGCTGGTGCTGTCTCCTGTGCTGGTGGTGCTGTCGCCGCTGCTCGCGTGGCTGCTGGGGGATCAGCGGACGCTGCCCGCCATCGCCGTCAATGCCCCCGCCATGGCGCTGCTGGGCGCGTGCGGGGTGTACAGCGGGTACTGCATCGGCCTGGGGCAGGCCCGGCTGCCCGCCGCCTGTGAGTGCGCGGAGCAGGCCGTGCGGCTGGGGCTGTCGGTGGGGCTGGTGGCGATGGCTGGGCGGGTCGGTAGCGGGGACATCGCGGTGACCGCCGCGCTGCCGGGGCTCTCCGAGGTCATCGCCGGGGCGGTGGTGGTGGGGCTGTTCCGCCGCAGCCTGCCCCTGCCCCGCCGCCGCGACCGGCCCAGCGTCGCCCTGCGCCGCCAGCTCACGCGGCTGTCCCTGCCGATGATGCTCTCCCGGCTCTGCGCCACGGGGACGAAGGCGCTGGAGGCCGTGCTGCTGCCCCTGTGCCTGCGGCGCTCGGGCCTCTCCCAGGCCGCCGCCACGGCCCAGTTCGGGCTGCTAAGCGGCATGGCGCTGCCCCTGATGCTGCTGCCCGGCATCGTCACCGGCGCGCTGTGCACGGTCACCACCCCCGCCGTCACGCGTCTGGAGCACCGGAAAGCGCCCCTGCGGCGCATGATGCGCCAGCTGTACCTGTCCGCCGCGCTCATCGGGCTGGGGGCCACGGGGGCCGTGGGGGCGCTGGCGGGGTTCCTCGGGGCCGTTGTGTACCGTCAGGCGGCGCTGGTGCCGCTGCTGCGGGTGATGTGCCCCCTGGCGCTGCTCCTGTCCGTGCATCAGGTGCAGTTCGGCATGGTCGCGGGGCTGGGGCTGCAGCAGCGGGCCCTGCCGGGCACCATCCTGTCCAGCGCGGTGACGCTGATGATGATGGCGTGGCTCTGTCCCCTGCCCCATCTGCGCATCTACGGCGCGGCCCTCGCGCTGATGGCGGGAAGGGCGACGGGCCTTGTCTGGAACGGGGTGCTGCTGGCCCGGGCGGTGCGCCGGGAGGCCCCATGCGACCAGCTATCCTGCTGACCCCGCAAATATTTTTCCGGAAAACGCGAAAAAGAGGTTGACAAATTCCGGATTTGCGCTAAAATAGGTATGCCGCTGGGAACCCCCTGGCAGGCATGGGCTCGTAGCTCAGCTGGATAGAGTGTTTGACTACGAATCAAAAGGTCGTGGGTTCGAATCCCGCCGGGCTCATCGGAAGGAAGGAGCAGAGAATGCTCCTTCTTTTTTTGCGTTCAGGATGCGTGGAGAACGTACCATCGCCCATGCGCCGCCTGCTGATGGCTTCCTCGTTGCGCTCAGGCGGCTCTGTCGGCACCACGTCAACGGCTGGTTGAATCCGATGAAAAAAAGGCGAAGAAAGTGGACGAGGGGGCTTGCATTTTGGCGAACAATCGTGTACAATAGATGCGAACGAAGGTGCGATTTACGCGCCCGTCCGAAGGAGGGATTCCATGGAAGAAACGGCTATCCAAACGAACGTCCAGTCGGAGGAGCCCCGGAAGGACAACACCCCCACGCGCCCCGGGGTGATGGTCTACTTTGAGCTCATCAAGGTTCTGGACAACATGACCTACGCGGAGAAGGGCCGCCTGTTTTCCGGCCTGATGAAGTACGCGGCCTACGGCATTGAGCCCAATTTCACCGGGGTGCTGGCGATGCTGTGGCCCCTGGTTCAGTCGAAGATCGACCGGGACGGCGAGGCCTACGCCAAGGTGATCGCCAGTCGGCGCAAGGCCGGTATCGCCCGGTGGTGGCGGAAGTACGCCACGGAGCACGGCATCGACCCCGGCGACCGTCAGGCCCGGGCCCAGTGGCTGAAGGAGCGCATGGAGAACCCGGAGGAGGAGGACTTCGATGACGAGATGCTGGTGTGACGTACAGCAAAAACAGCACATGCTCTCCGTGCTCAGCAAAAACAGCCAACGGGAACGGTACCTCCATCGGTATCCCATCGGTAATTTTATCTGGAGAGATATCCGCAGTTGCAGCTGCAACCGCAGCTGCAACTGCAAACCCCCGTACAACCTG